>JBPCTY010000046.1:0-7903 GCA_051011415.1 Acidimicrobiia bacterium | reverse complement strand
TGGCTCCTGGACACCCGATCACGTGATTGGCGCTCAAGCGGGTGAGGCACTCGACTTTCACTCCGATCTGAGCCAGGAGGAGATCGAGCAGAGAGTCTTCGATGCGCTCGGCGAAGTGAAGCTCCCTGCATCGCGCAGGCTGTTTGGTGCCTACCGCCACCAACTGTCGCGAGGCATGGCGCAGAGAGCCATGCTCGCAGCCGCACTTACGAAGGCGCCTCTTCTGATGATCGCTGACGAACCGCTCAACGGTCTCGACCCACCGGTTGCGGCAGCAATCATGGATCTGCTCAAGGACATGCAAGAGAAGCGAAGCATGGCCATGATCGTCGTGACCCACGACCTCGCTGCGGTGGCAAGCCTCGCCGACCGCGTTGCGGTCCTTTATTCAGGGGAGATCATCGAGGAAGCGCCAGCCGCACATCTGTACCACCACCCGAAGCACCCCTACACGGCCGGTCTCATCGGCTCAATTCCTGGAGTTACCGCCGGGCGACTGCGCCACATCCCAGGTGAGGCGCCGCGTCTCACCGATACTGATTGGTCGCGGTGCGTTTTCGTTGATAGGTGCGAATATGCAACCGACGTCTGTGCGACGCCGCCACAGCAGCAAGTGATCGATGAAACAACGGTGGCGTGTCATCACGCCGCAGAGCTCGATCTGAAGGGTCTTCGTGGTTGATGTGTCGCGCAGAACGCCTTCCAAAGGCTCTCTGCCTACGTGACCCGAATCGACACAGCCACACAACACCCGTCTAGTGTGACGAACGTTCCGGAGGCTCAGGGACTCGTCAGATGAAGATCGCCACGTATCTAGGACTCGTGGTGCGCCGGGTATGGGCGAAAAAGGGGATCCTGTTCGGATCCCTGCTCGGGGCAACGCTTGTTATTGCATTGCTTGTCGTCGTGCCCTTGTACGAGGCGTCGGTGCAGGCGGTCGATCTCAAGTTCTCCCTCGACAATGCCCTTGAGGAAGCCACCGACGTCACGGCGTTCTCAACGCAGAATTCCTACGCAGCCTCGACCGGTGACTTCAACAGAGAGGTCGTCGACGAGTCGCAGCAGACCTGGCTTCAGCCGTGGTACCCAGTCACCGAAGAGCGGTCCCAGTCGAGGGAGTTTGCCGTCATTCCCTCTGGACCGGATGCGTTCGTCGATTTCATAGCGCTCGCTGACCAATGGAGAGAGTTGTTGTGCGCAGTGTTGGTGCAATCCGGTGGAACGTTCGGCGAGGTACCAACATTCTGTGATGCGTTCGACAACCTCGAGTCGTTCGACACGGGAGGTATCTCAAGCGTCGAAGAGATGCCGACAGCACCGTACCCACGGCCGCCCCAAGAGGCACTTCAGGTGCGCATCTTCACCTCGCCCGATCTCGAGACCATCCTGTCGGTCACGGATGGTGCCTACACGACTGATGGTTCGATCAACCCGACCGAGTACTCACCCGTAGAGATCATGATTGGCGCCGAAGTGGCATCGCTCACCGGCGCCGAGGTCGGCGACACCTTCTTCATCAAGCCATTCTCTGGCCTCCCAAGCGTGTTCGAATATGTTGAGATCGCGGGAATTGTCACCGCCGCAGATCCATCGGCTGCGATCTGGGGTGTCGACGATCCCGACACGATGGTCTACTTCGATCAAGCTGTCTTCGATGACTGGCTCAGGCCGGTCACCACAAGCCCGGCAGTCGATCCTTGGGTCCGCACCGAGCGTGGCCTCCCTGACACCAACGTCACGCAGCGGTGGAGGATGCCGCTTGCAGACGACACCCTGAAGCTTCAGGACGTTCAGGAGTTCCAGAACCGGCTTGCGCAGTTCAGGGCCCAGGTCGCACGGGACAGCGGTGGCACCATACCGACGACAACCTTTGTGACGATCCTGATCGATGCGTTTACCACTCGCTCCGTTGTCGTCGGTGGTCCGATCCTCGCGATGCTCGCACTCGTAGTCGGCGGTGCCATCTACTTCCTCGTGTACACGTCCGCGCTGACGGTCGAACGAGAGGGCCCAGAGATCGCGCTGCTCAAATCGCGTGGGGCTTCGTCGTGGCAAACGGTCGGCATTCACCTCGGGCAGTCACTGGTGATCGCAACGATTGCAGCGCTGATAGCGCCGTTTGTGGCCAGATTCCTTGTCGGGTTGACGGGGCGAATACCGCCCCTCTCGACACTGACAGGCGGAGATGCCCTCGAGGTCTCCCAGGTGCGGTCAGTGGTTCCGTTCATGGTCGTAGGCGGAGTCCTGACGTTCGTGGCGATGGGCGTGGCGATACTCCCGTATGCCCGTCGTGGCGTGCTGGCCTTGCGTTCCCTTGCTGCGAGACCAGGCACCAAGTCGGTGTGGCAGAAGTACAACATCGACCTCTTTGCGATCGCGCTGTCGCTGGTTCTGCTCCTGCAGCTGAGGCTCCGGGGATTCATCAACACGTCAGGCGACGAAGCAACGCTCGATCCGCTTGCAGTGATCTTCCCTGCGCTGCTGTTGTTCACAGGTGCCCTCATTTTGCTGCGGGTCTTCCCCTACGTCTTGAAGCTCGTGGGCTGGCTGTTCACAAAGCCGCGCAACCTCTCGATGGCCCTCACAGGTATGCATCTCGGCCGGAATCCGGTTCCATATGGCCGCCTGGCTCTTCTCGTTTGGGTAACCACAGGGCTTGGTGCATTCGCATTGACATATGCGGCGACGCTGGAGCAGTCATACGCCGACAGAGCGGCATATGCCGCGGGCGCTGATGTCCGCGTCGTAGGAGACGGTGCAGGAGCAGCGATCGTGCCAGAGGGGAATCTTGGCACCCCTGTTCTACGGACGGACGGAGCGCCGAGGCAGTCGACTCGTCGCGCAGAGACCCTTGCGGTGCGCCCCGATGAGTTCTCCCAGGTCGTCACGTGGCGTGATGACTATGGGGCAGAGACTCCAGAGGAAGTGTTCTCACTCCTGCGGCCAGGTGGCGTCGCACCTGATGTCGGCGTGGAGATCCCGGTAGCCGCAACGGAGATCACTGTCGAAGGTGTGGTCATACCCGCAACGCTCGCCCAGGAAGCATCTGGAGAGACGATCTTTGCAAAGGACCACCGACTGCTGATCCGCGTGATCGACGCCGATGTGCGTGTCTGGACGATGGTCGCTGACGTTGACTTTGTGGACAGCGAGTGGCGCACGGTGACGATCGATCTCGCGACACCAAAGAACACCAACTACGTGCAAGCTCCGCAGCCACCTTTGACCATCGCATCGATGTGGCTTGAACGATCCGAAACGAGCAACGGGCTGGTCGCAGATGGTGACACGATCCTCTTCACTTCCGTCGACGCCGTGTCCCCAGATGGTTCCCAGTCACTCGACCTATCGGAGATGAGCGCGATCAACCAGCTCATCGTGAATACTGATGCGGATGCCTCCGCGGCGGCGGAGCAGCGGTTCTCTGAGCTGCCCCCGGGCACGGAGGAGCCGACCAATGCCGAGATCAGCTCCTCACCGCTCTACAAGGAGGGTCCTGCGGTCAGCTGGACACTGCCACAGCAGCGCACCAGAGCAAACACCGCAGTGCCGCAGATGTGGCGGATTCCCGCCGATCTCTACGTCCTGCTTGACAGGGAAGCCGCAGCGATCGCAGGGCTCGAACCCGGTTCCGTGTCGAGTTACTCGATAGGCGGCCAGGTCATCAACGGCGAGATGGTGGGATACATCGAACAGGTGCCCACAGCGATCGACCCTCGACGAGAGGGTGTGATGGTGATTGATCTCGATGCTTACAACGCATGGGCGAACGGCAACGCCACCTGGTCGCTTACTGGCTCGGTCTCGAAGCCCCATTCGCCAGAGGAGCTGTGGGCATCCACCGACGAGCCCGATGCGGTGATCCGTGCCATTTCTGCGCAGATGCCGGATGAACCAGAGCAGGTGTGGACGATCGGGGGAGCCGAGGCAGCGTTCTCAAGCCGACCGGTACAAGTTGGTCTGGTTGCGATCCTGTTTGTCGGTGCGGCGACCGGCGTGGTGCTGGCGCTTGCGGGTGTCACCGGATATGTCCTGCTTGCTGTCAGCCGAAGGGCGAGGGAGATGGGTGTCCTGAGAGCACTTGGGTTCGAGCGGTCGAGTGTCGGCGCGACGTTTGCGCTGGAGCAGTTCGTGGTCATCGGGCTCGGTGCAGCAATCGGGGTGCTCGGCGGAATAGTCCTCGTTGTCGTCATGCTCCCGTTCTTCCAACTCGGGGAGACCGCCGTCGAGATCGTGCCATCGATCCATCTGTCGATTCCCACGGGGCAGCTACTGGCGTATGTTGCGATCGTTGGGGTTCTTCTGATCGCTTCCGTGATCTGGGCGACGCGACGGGTTTCGACCAGAAAGATGAGCGAAGTCTTGAGGGAGGTGGAGCGCTGATGTCCTCGATCATTGATTGTCAGAACCTCATCAAGATTCACAAGCAGGGAAACCTTGAGGTGGTCGCCCTCCAAGGTCTTGACCTGACGATGGAGCAGGGCGAATTCATCTCGATCGTCGGAGCCTCAGGCGCAGGCAAGTCAACGCTTCTCACGATCCTCGCAGGATTCGAGAAGCCATCGGCAGGTAGGGCAACCGTGGTCGAGCGGGACCTCACCGATATCTCAGCCAAGGACCTGACGAACTACTACCGACGCGACGTCGGGTTCGTGTGGCAGGACTTCACCCGAAACCTCCTTCCCTACCTGAAGGCGATCCAGAACGTCGAGCTTCCGCTTCTTCTCGGTGGAATCGGGGGCCGAAAGCGGAAGGACAGGGCGATGTCCCTCCTCGACGCTGTTGGATTGCGGGGCAAAGCGCATGCGCCAGTCCACACGCTTTCGGGGGGAGAGCAGCAACGTCTTGCCCTCTGTGTGGCGCTCGCTCCTGGTCCGAAGCTGCTGCTCGCCGACGAGCTCACGGGTGAGCTTGATACGGAGACGTCGCTGGAAATCTTCGAGCTGCTCCGCCAACTGTCACACGAAGGCGGTCTGTCGGTGCTCGTTGTGACGCACGACGTTGCAATCGCACAACGGACCGACCGGGTGGTGCGCATCGCCGATGGGCGAATAGCGACCCAGTCGAGACGTGGTGCCTCAGAACTTGTGGCGATCGATCAAAGAGGCATGGTGCAGATCCCCAGAGACATGCTGATCGAGTCGGGGATCGACGATCAGGTGAGGGTCAAAGTCGTTCCAGAAGGGCTGCTTCTTGAACCCGAAGGGGGATCTGATGAGTCTTGAGCTTCTCAATGTGACGAAGACCTATTCCAACGGTGCAATCGGCGCGATGCATGTCGATCTCTCAGTTGAGTCAGGGAAACTGGTCGCTCTTTTCGGTCCGTCGGGCTCCGGAAAGACCTCGCAGCTCCACATGCTTGGACTGTTGCAGCAGCCGGACGAGGGCGAGGTTCGCATGGATGGCGAACGGATCGACCAGTTGTCCGATGGCCAGGCGGCCAAGCTCAGATCGACAAAGCTCGGCTTTGTGTTTCAGTCCGCAAGCCTTCTGAATCTTGCCTCGGCTCGGGAGAACGTGGATGTATCGCTACGTCTCAGTGGTGAAGGTGGTTCGGATGCGAAACGAAAGGTCGAAGCCGCGCTGACTGCTGTCGGACTTGAGGATCGGATGGATCATCGCCCCGCCGAAATGTCGGGTGGTGAGCAACAGCGCGTATCGATTGCAAGAGCGCTCGTACACGAGCCGGAGTACCTCCTCGCCGACGAGCCGACCGGTGAGCTTGACACCGAGACCGGATACGGCATTCTCCAGATGCTCAGGGACATCGCGGACGGTGGAACGACCGTCGTGATGGCAACCCACGATCCCAAGGCCATCGACTACGTCGACATCGCCTATTTCGTCCAGTCAGGGACGCTTCACCTACCGAACCGAGAAGAGCTGAGTCTCTGGCTCACCGAGGGCACCGAGTTCGACACCTAGGCGTTACTGTCTTCCGTTCTCGAGTGATTCTGCGCCTAGTGTCACGGCCGAACCATTCGGAGGTGGTGTGTGAAGGACCAGATGAAGTTCCGGCTGCTCGCGTTGGCTGCGGTGTCGTTGATCGGTATGGCGACCGTTGTCTTCAAGCTTCTGGAGGGTTGGTCGTGGGTCGACTCCTTGTACTTCAGTGTCGTTGCCGTGACAACGGTTGGCTTCGGTGATCTTGCCCCGACGAGCGATGGCTCAAAGATCTTTGCCGTCCTCTATCTGGTCAGCGGTGTGACGATCATCGGATCGTGGTTGAACGCACGTGCCAACAGGCACCAGCGACTGTTTCAGCAACATCGCGACGATTCGGACTGACGTCGTCGTCGTGAGTTCACAAGATGAACCCCTGACACGTCTATCTGACCGTGACCGAGCCCTTGTGGCCGGCGATCTCGGAGATGGACCAAAGACTGCCATGGGCCTCGTTGCCCATATGGCGAAGGTCCTTGGCGCGACGGAACTTGTCGACATCACATCCGCCCACATCGACGGATGCCTGTATCACGGTCATGCCAGCTTGGACTTCGCTGAAATGCTTGCATCTTCGGGAGCAACCGTCGCCGTCCCGACGACTCTCAACGTCACATCAGTAGACCTTTTGCATCCTGGCTCGGTGCGTTCGGATCCGTCCGAGCAAGCGGCGGCGAAGCGCTTGATGGATCAGTATGTACAGATGGGGTGCGAGCCCACATGGACCTGTGCGCCGTACCAGCGAGAGCAGCGCCCTGAGTTCGGAGAGCAAATTGCCTGGGGTGAGTCAAACGCCATCGTCTTTGCGAACTCGGTGCTTGGAGCGCGAACCGAGCGCTACGGAGATTTCCTGGACATCTGCTGTGCGATCACGGGGAGAGCGCCATTCATTGGACTGCACACCACCGAGGCACGGAGGGCAACGATCCGTTTCGACCTCCAGGTTGACGACGACCGGCACCGCGATGATCTCTTGTACCCGCTGCTCGGAGGTGTGATTGGCGAAGTGTCCGGTTCGGCGATCCCCGTCGTCACTGGACTTGACCCCTCAGCGTCGGAAGACCAGCTGAAGGCGCTTGGTGCAGCAGCAGCGTCAACTGGTTCTGTCGGACTATTCCACGCCGTGGGCGTCACTCCCGAGGCGAGAACGCTCGAGCAGGCGACCGGTGGCGCGTCCATCGTGCGCTCGGTTGTCGTTGACGAAGAAGTGCTGCGAGAAGCCGCGGCGAGGATCGGGGGAGCCAGTGGTCGGCTGGGCGCAGTGAGTTTGGGTACACCGCACTTCTCGTCAGATGAGTTTCGCAAACTCGATTCGCTGATCGATGGGCGCCGGACGACAGTTCCGTTCTTTGTGAACACCAGCAGAGGAGTTCTCGACGCAATGGATTCGGGGGTCGCTCTCAGGCTTGTCGACTTCGGTGCGACGATTGTGGCCGACACGTGCGCATACCTCGCACCCATCGTCGACGACGTCGACGGTGTGGTGCTCACCAACAGCGGGAAGGCGGCGTTCTACGGTCCTTCGAATGTCGCTTGGGAGACGAGGCTTGCCAGCCTTTCAGACTGTGTCGAATCAGCGGTGGACGGCAATGTCGTGACCACTGGGCTGCTGTCGTGACTGATCAGATACTCGCCTCGGGATCGGCGTCAGGTCCGCTCGTTGAGCTCACAGCGCCCCTGTCGCTGTGGGGTGGATTCGACCCAGGCACTGGACAGATCGTGGACCGGAGTCATCCGCAGTGTGGAACGGTGCTGACCGGCGCCATTGTTGTCATGCCTTCTGGCAGGGGGTCGAGCTCATCGTCTGCAGTGCTCGCTGAGGCGATGCGAGTGGAGACTGCGCCAGCGGCCTTCATCCTGACCGAGCCCGATGGGATCCTTGCGGTTGGGGCTCATGTCGGTTCGATGCTGTACGGGGTCCATTGCCCAATCGTTGTGACCGCCGTGCCACCGAGCGGCG
>JBPCTY010000045.1:0-7437 GCA_051011415.1 Acidimicrobiia bacterium | reverse complement strand
TCAGACGAACGGGGGTCGGCGTTCTCCTCAACGAACTGGCGCACGATCAGTCCTGAGGCGGCCGACAGGGCGAAGAAGGAAAGGACTCCAGCTGCCAGTCGAGCGATCAACTTCATTGAAGTGAACCTACCAGCAGCCGATCCGCAACTTTGGGTCAGGCAATGGGCGTTGCGGGGTGCATATCGGACAGTCCACGCCACTGCACGACTGCGACCGCAGCCACCACAATCGCGATTCCGACCCACTGGGTAGGGGCAAGGCTCTGATCGAGAAGGATGGCCGCCGTGACTGCACCTATCGGCGGTTCGGCGGTGGCAACAATGCCGACGATTCCCGAGGAGGTCATCGACAGTGCGAGGAACTCGATGATGAACGGCAGCGCTGTTCCCAGCACACCGATGATCAGAAGCTGTGGAAGAACGCTTGCAGCCTCAGTTGCCGGGAACGTCCACCACGGGAGCACGATCGCCCAGATGAGCGATGCAAAGATGAAGCCCCATGCCCCAAGTTGGGAAGGCTTGTACTCGCGACCGAGGCTCTCGCCGAGGAGGAGGTAAGTGGCGAACAGCACGGCCGCTGCCAAGCCGGCAGCGAGGCCCTTTGCATCGGAGGGCTCAATCCCCCAGGCCTCGGTGACGAGACCGACGCCGAAGACCGCTGCCGCCGATGCCAACCACGCCCACGGGCCAATCTTCTCCTTGCGGACGACTGCGATCCACACGAGCACAAAGATCGGACCGAGGAACTGGACGGTGGCACCAGGTCCCACTCCGAGCAGGTCGATAGCCCAATAGAAGGTCACGTTCACGAGCGCAAGGTTCAGACCGAGGAGAGCGAACTTCCACAGACCGTTGCCCGGATGAAGCGTCCCGCGGTACCAGGCCCATGCAACGAGCAGGATCGCTGCAATCAGGGATCGGACCTGGGCGACACGGGCAGGATCAAGGGCATCGAAAATGCCGCCTGCAACCGCACCCGACACACCAAACAGTGCCGCTGCAGTGAGCGCAAGGAATCCGCCAGTCGTCGATCGGCTCTGTGGCATCCGGCGATGCTATTGGCACCTGCGTGGTCAGGCGTGCGGTGGGACACCTCCAGCCGCGGTACATTCGATGCAACCGCACGGGCGTTCCCGTGGTTCTTCTTTGTATGACATCGGCGACCATGATTCACGACTACGACATCACCGAAGCGATAGCCGAGGATCTCGACACAGGGTTCATCGACCTTGTCCGAACACACCAGACAGGCATCTACTCGGGATCGAGACGACTCCTCCGAAGCCATCACGACGCAGAGGACGTCGCACAGGACACCTTCGTGCGGGCATACAAGGCACTCGAGAACTACGACGAGGACCGGATCCGGGCGCTCAAACTCCGGGGATGGCTATGGACGATCGCACTCAACTTGTGCAGAAACCGGTGGACTGCACCACCCGGGTCCCTCCCGCTGTTCGACAACGAGCTCGTTCACAATGAAACGGAACCGATCGACGATGACGCATGGAACGCAAGGCTTGCAAAGCTCTCTGATGATCAACGGACAGCCGTCGTGCTCCGACACGTTGTGGACCTATCGATCGTCGAGATCTCTGAGGCGACGGGCAGACCAGGCGGCACCGTAAAAGCCGACATTTCTCGGGGTCTCAGCAGGCTCCGCACAACCATGGAAGGTGAGGACCTGCGATGACTGACATCACGACCGCACTTGAGCGACTCGGAACAGTTCCGCCAGATGATCTCGGCACGGATACGGTGTACACGGCGGGCGCGGCGGACCGGGTCACTCGGACCCAGAGCCCTGTCGGCGATCTATGGGTGTCCTGGAGTGTCCGTGGCATAACCGGCGTATCACCTGTGTTTGAGTCCGCCGATGCCGAGGCATTCGCCACACTCCACCGTCGCCACGTCTTTGAAGCGTCGCACCTGCCGCGGGATCTAAACGATGCGGTCGTCTCGGGATTGGCAGATGGAGACACCATCGGTCTCCCCGTGGACTATCGCGGCCTCACGACCTTTCAGGTGTCGGTGCTTGAGAGCTGTGCGACGATTCCCGCAGGCGTCGTCCGTCCGTACAACTGGATCGCAGCCGAGATTGACAACCCTGGCGCGATTCGCGCCGTCGGAACCGCGCTCGGCAAGAACCCGATCCCCTTCCTCGTGCCATGCCACAGGGTCGTGCGCAACGACGGATCCGTCGGCAACTATGCGTTTGGCCCAGAGATGAAGCAACAGCTTCTTGTCAGAGAGGGAGCGATCCTGGCCTGACGTGCGGCGGAACTGCGCCACGAGGATGCCGCAGGAAGTGATACCTTCCCGACATGGATCTCGTTGAGACAATCAGAAAGTCGGTCATAGGGAACGACCATGTCGTGGAAGGGCCCTTCGGGAAGCGACGGGTGATCTACGCCGACTACACCGCTTCTGGCCGGTCGTTGAGCTTTATCGAGGACTACATCAACGATGTCGTCCTTCCGATGTACGCAAACACCCACACCGAATCTTCGGGCACAGGACTGCAGACCTCCCGGTTCCGCGAGGACGCCAGGGAGATCATCCGGGACTGCTTCAACGGTTCAGAAGATCATGCGGTCCTGTTCGTTGGGAGTGGTTGCACCGGTGCGATTGACCGCATGATCAGGGTCCTCGGGCTCACCATTCCGGAGTACCTCGACGACAGATTCGACCTCTCGTCACACATTCCGAAGGACCAAAGACCGGTGGTGTTCATCGGACCGTTCGAGCACCACTCGAATGAGCTTCCCTGGCGTGAGTCCATTGCCGATGTGGTCAAGATCGGAGAGGACTCCGATGGCCACATCAACCAGGACCAGCTCGAGGCTGAGCTCGTCAAGTACGCAGACCGACCGCTGAAGATCGGTTCCTTCTCGGCGGCTTCAAACGTCACCGGAATCATCTCTGACACACACGGCATTGCCGAACTGCTTCACGCCCACGGAGCTTTGTCGTTCTGGGACTTCGCCGCAGCCGCACCGTACGTCACGATTGACATGGAGCCCGCAGGCCGGCCCGCTGCAAAGAAGGATGCGGTCTTCGTTTCCACGCACAAACTGATCGGTGGTCCAGGGACTCCCGGTCTGCTCGTGGCGCGCAAGGAGCTCTTCACCAATCGGGTGCCTGGCATACCTGGCGGCGGCACCGTTTCGTTTGTCCAGCCAGATCACCACGAGTATCTCACCGACATTGAGCATCGGGAGGAAGGTGGGACACCCGCGATTGTTGAGTCGATCCGGGCGGGTCTCGTGTTCCAGCTCAAGGACGCCGTCGGCGAGGAGCGGATTCGTGAACTCGAAGAAGGCCTAATCGACAGGGCGATCGAGTCATGGAGGACGAACCCAAGGATCGAGATCCTTGGCAATCCGGATGCGGACCGCCTGAGCATCCTGAGCTTCGTGGTCAAGCACAGTGGCGTGTACCTCCACCACAACTTCGTTGTGTCAGTTCTCAATGATTTGTTCGGAATCCAATCCCGTGGGGGATGTTCGTGTGCGGGTCCGTACGGTCACTCCCTCCTCGGTATCGACGATCAGCACTCCGAGGAGATCGCATCCGAGGTCGTGCTGGGATGCGAAGGCATCAAGCCGGGTTGGGTGAGAGTGAACTTCAACTACTTCATCTCTGATGCGGTGTTCAACTACATCGTGGATGCTGTTCATCTCGTGGCGACAGAGGGGTGGAAGCTTCTGCCCTGGTACCGACTGAATCTGGACACGGCAACATGGGAGTACGTGGACGGCCATGGCGCTACCCCCTACTCGCTCAACGACATCTCGTATGACACGGGCGAGATGACGTACGACTGTTCGCCTGAGACGGCTGGCGACGAGGCCCTCTCGCGCGCGCTCGAGCAGGCCAGGGCGTTGTTCGACTCGATCGATCCGAGTGACGCTCCTGCCCAGCCAGAGCTTGAAGCCACAGCGTCGTTTGAGGACCTCCGTTGGTTCCTACTCCCCAACGAGGTCCGCGCCGGTGAGTGAGCCCGAGCCGTCCTGGTTCGTCGCTGCGGTCAAACAGATCCCAAGTGAGCATGAAGTCGAGGTCGACGGAACCTTGATTCGATACCTCTCGTGGGGTGACTCGGACAAGCCAGGTCTTGTGTTCGTGCATGGAGGCGCAGCCCATGCGCAGTGGTGGTCGTTCATCGCCCCACTCTTTTCGAATGAGTGGCATGCGGTTGCGATCGACCTGTCCGGTCATGGCGACTCCGGGCGCCGAGACACCTATTCGCACAGGCTTTGGGCAGAAGAAGTCATGGCCGTGGCACACGATGCCGGGTTCCCTGGACCCCCAGTGGTTGTCGGCCACAGCCTCGGCGGGATGGTGACGATCCAAACTGCGTCGACGTACGGCGATGAGCTCGCAGGCGCCGTAATTGTTGATGCCCCGGTGCGGAGGCCCTCACCAGAAGCAGAAGAGGGCAACGCAGGCCGAGAGTTCCGGACGCCAGGGGTCTACCCAAGCCTCGAAAGGGCCAAGTCCCACTTCAGGCTGGTGCCGCCGCAACCGTGCGACAACGACTACATCATCGACTGGATTGCAACGCACTCGATCCATGACACCGCAGAGGGCTGGACGTGGAAGTTCGATCCGAGGTTGTTTCGGGGCACGATTGTGCCGCTCCGCGACCAGCTTGCGTCGGTGCGATGCCGTGTTGCGCTCTTTACCGGCGAACTCTCCGTCATCGTGCCTCCTGATACCGCCGAGTACATGTATGACCTGATGGGGCGCGTTGCGCCGGTGATACCTATTCCGGAAGCGCACCACCATCTCATGCTCGACCAGCCGCTGGCGTTTGTTGCAGCGCTTCGAACACTGCTGGCGGACTGGAACCACTCGGTGGGATTCATCCGCAGCGACGCGACACCGTAGAATGGCGACCGGCATGGCAAGCAACAACCAACTCACACTCGATCAGGCGTACCAAGCGGCGTACTTGTGGCTTGACCACGTCGGTGATCCTCCAGTGGAGATATCGGAGCCTGCACACGGTGCGGTCGAACTCATCACGGAGAACGCCTTTGTTCGGGTGAGATCGAGCGACACCCCCGTCGAGCAATCAAGTGTGCTCGCACTGTTGCGTGCCGCAGAGTCAGGCAAGCGGCTGCTGATCTTTTCACCCTCTGGCTTCTCACCCGGCGCACTGGCCATTGCAGAGACCCAAGGCATTGCTCTGTACACGCTTGACAGTTCCGGCACTGCGCATCCGGAAACGACCCATGCGCGTTCGCTCGCACCAGCAACGGACCCCGACCCGCCGTTTGCTCCAAGCGAGGAAGAAGCAGAGGGAGGCTTCTGGGGCGATTTCGAGGCAGGACGTCCTCTCCAGCAGTCCGCCGAGGAAGACCCCGACGAGCCATCGATCGATGCAGCAACAACCGATTGGGCAGACTGCCCGAACTGTGGTGCGACGCACTATCGGAACGCACGATTCTGTCGGGAGTGCGGTGCGAACCTCGGTGGAGCATCAGACAAGAGTGGTGTGAACCAGGCGGGGAGCCATGACCATTCCGGGTCGCCTGTGCCCGCGGCGGGAAAGCTTCGCTGCAGGGTCTGTGGGAGCCACGACATCGAGCTCCTCGAGTAGCCCGTTCAGCCTCCGGTCTTGCGCTTTCTCGCCAGATGAGCTTTGCGCTCGGCAGCTTCAGCACCTGTCACGGTGAGGGACGAACCAGCAAGTTCCATTCGACGCTCGAGTGCGCCTCTGAACTTTCGTCCGCAGGCCGCAAACCCTGAGAGCGGAATTTCCTCGCCCCTGGCAAGACGCGCCCTGGCATCACCCGTCACATCGACTGGCGGCAAAGCCCCAAGCGGTTGACCGGGGAGACTCCCTGGCTCAACCTTTGCGATCGACCCAGCTCCCTCAGCAAGAATCGACACACGCACGTACCAAGGTAGAAAGTCGGCCGTGTCGTCGTAGTCCAGGGTCATCTCCCCGATTGACTCGTAGGGCACGCGGAATGCATGATCTCCCGACTCGGTCCCGACGACGAGAAACAGCGCTCTGTCCGACAAGAGCCAGAACATGGCTGCCCGCTCGCTTGTACGACTGTCGAGACCGGCAGCGGACCTATCGAGAGCCTCACCGGGTTCAGTGAGAGGACGTGCCTTGGTCTTGGCCTCACCGCGCCCGAGGTCGAGCACCGTCTTCTTGAAAGTGTGGAGCATTGGCATCGACACCGAGGCTAGGCGAGTTCCGGTCTCCCGTCAGGTCGATGGCTGCAGCACTCTCCCACCGTCTACGACCTAGTCTCATTGCGATGCCCAACGACCTGACAGCTACGGGACGAACGCACGCCTGGTCTTGGCCGTTGTCGGACTGGGATCAGATGTGGAAGCCCAAGATGTGGCTCCGCAGCCCGCCGCAGCCTCACAAGGCCCACATCTTCCATCTCCTCGCGATCGTCGCAATCGCCTCGTACGCAAACGTCGTCGCAAACCTCGTGCTCGATGACGTCTGGCACATCCCGTTCAACCTTGGGGTTCTCGCGGTAGCGCTCCTGATCGCCCGTCGTGCTGGAACGACCTGGACCGCAATGGGACTCCGCAGGGATCGTCTCGGGCGTGGCGCCATTGTCGGTGGCGTGGTGATAGGCGTAATCGCCGTTGGGGTCGCCATTGCCGTTGCCATTCCAGCGACCCGCGAGCTCTTCCTTCAGGAGAGGCTCGTGGACCAGACCGCAGGGTGGATTCTCTTTCAGGCGCTCGTTCGGATACCGCTGGCAACGGCCCTGTATGAGGAGGTGCTGTTCCGAGGCATCGTCTTCGGGATGCTCGCCCGAAGGAATTCGCCTCTCATTGCGTTGCTGTGGACCTCGGTCTTGTTTGGGTTCTGGCACATTCTTCCGACCTTTGCCACGGACCCCATCCAGCTGGACGCCGGCATCCTCGGGATCGTGCTGACGATCGTCGGGGCTGTTGCCGGAACCGCCGTTGCGGGAGCCGGATTCCTCTGGATCCGGCTGTACGCAAACAGCACTCTTGCTTCAGTCCTTGCTCACATTGGAACGAACTCGGTGAGCATGATCGGCGCCCTCGTGGTCATCCACGTCTTGCCGTGATGTAAAACATACTTGACATTTCCGAGGTGCTGACATAGCGTCACAGATGTCAAGCTTTGTTTACATTCGAGGGACCCAATGTCGTACGGAGAAAAGAGTGCCTGGGGATACATCGTGGCCGCCATTGTTGCGGCGGGCTCGTATTCCATCTGGGTGATACCGCAGATCGCTGCGGATACACAGGACGTTGTGTACGTGCCAGCGATGATCGTTTCAATAGTTCTTGCGGTCGTCGTGATCGTGGTCGTCCAGATCATCATCGCCGGTAGAGCGCCTACCGAAGCAGGTGTCGAAGATGAACGCGACACGCTCATCTCCCACAGGGGGGACCGGGTCGGAGCCGCCGTGCTTTCGGC
>JBPCTY010000044.1:0-24102 GCA_051011415.1 Acidimicrobiia bacterium | reverse complement strand
CACCGCATCCGGATCCGCCTACTCCGGTGTCGTGGGGCGTGCACTTCCCAAGACATGGGCGCCGCTCAACCTGTTGGCTGCAACGATCGGCTTCTCTCGTGTGTACACAGGCGTCCACCACCCAAGTGATGTACTGGCTGGATGGTTGCTCGGAAAGGGTGTTGCAGCCGTTGTACGCCGAACTCGGGTGGTACCACGGATTGTCACCCGGCTGGAACAGCGGTCGTGACCACCGGCGCCCGAAGGATCGCGGCGATCCTCTCGATGCTTCTGTGCACTCTCGGCGTTCTTGCGGTTGGGTTCGTCCTGATCGATCATTTGCTTGCCTTGGTGGTGGCACTTGCCGGACTTGCGGTCGCAGTCGTCGGAGTGTGGTGGCTGGTGACGGAACGGGGCGTGCTTCTCTACCTGAGTCCGATACCACTAGTCAGCGGGCTGGTTCTGTTCAGTTTCGCCATCGTGATGTCGCTCGGCGACAACGATCCAGCTCTCCGTAGGGCGATCATCCTGGTTGGCCTGATCGGATCGGCTGTGCTTCTGGCTCGGCTGTCTCTGAGTGCACCATCCTCGTCGGGATCTTCACACGAGGACAGCGCTCAGGTGCCAAAGCACCCCGTGCTGTTGTGCAACCCATGGTCCGGAGGAGGGAAGGTCGCGTCGTTTGGCCTGGTCGACCTTGCAGAGAGTCTCGGCGTCGAGGTCGTGATGCTCGAGAAGGGACTTGACCTTGAGGAACTCACCCGGGATGCGGTGGAACGCGGTGCGGATTGCCTCGGCATGGCTGGTGGAGACGGGTCGCAGGCGCTGGTCGCGTCAGTCGCCGTGGAGCATGGGCTCCCGTTTGTGTGCGTCCCGGCTGGGACCAGAAACCACTTCGCGCTCGACCTCGGGCTGAATCGTGACGATCCGCGTGAAGCGATGTCGGCGTTCGGTGATGCCGTCGAACGGCGGGTCGACTACGCCACAGTGAATGGTCGGCTGTTCGTGAACAACGTCTCCCTAGGTATCTATGCAACGACGGTCCAGTCCGACGAGTACCGGGATGCAAAAGCAGAGGTCTCGTTGTCTACGGCAAGACGTCGGCTTGGTCGTCAATCGGAGCCATTCGATCTTCAGTACTCCACGCCTGATGGCCAGGAGATCGACGGTGCCTTTCTCATCATGGTTTCGAACAACCCGTACGTACTTGATGCCAATCCGTATCTCGCACAGCGCGATGTGCTCGATAGCGGCCGCCTTGGCGTCTTCGCCATCTCCACCCGTACGGGGAGCCAAGCTGCCTGGCTCATGACGCTTTCAGCCCTCGGTATGCGTGATGTCAGCAAGCACTGGTGGGAGTTCGATGTGACCGACTTCGTCGTCGAGAGCAGATCAGGGTCGGCGTTTCTTGGTGTTGACGGCGAAGCACTTGAAGAACCCACCCCGTTGCGCTTTTCGATTCATCACCGTGGGCTTCGCATGTTGATGCCAGAGGGAAACCTTCGCATCGCGGAACAACGGAGGGCGAGGGACCGCACCTTCCGTCGGGTACTCAATGTCGCAATGGGGAACGATCCCACGCACTTGAACCCTGCGTGACCTCGGTGCCGGGCGTGGCCTGTTCGGCTAGACCGAGCGTGTAAGGCCACCGTCGACTCGGATGTTCTGACCGGTGACGTAGCTCGATTTGTCGCTGGCGAGAAACGCGACCACCTCTGAGAGCTCTTCGACCTTGGCGTACCGACCAGCGGGTATCCGCGCGAGCCGGTCAGGCTTTTCGGGAAGCGTATCGATGAAGCCCGGGAGGACATTGTTCATACGGATGCCCTCTGCGGCGTACTTGTCGCTGAACAGTTTTGCAAAGTCCGCAAGCCCGGCGCGGAATACGGCTGAGGTCGGGAAGTCAGGGTCCGGCTCGAAGGCCGCGAACGTTGAAATGTTGACGATCGAGCCCCCGGACCCTTGCTGAAGCATGAAGGGAGTGACGAGCCGTGACATTCGGACGACGTTGAGCAGGTAGTAGTCGAGTCCAGAGTGCCAGTCGTCGTCTGACATCTCGAGCACGTCACCTTTTGGTCCATGACCCGCGCAATTGACTACTGCATCGACTCGTCCCCAGCGCTCGATCGTGGCATCGACGAAGGCATGGAGATCTTCAGGATTCTGGTTCGACCCCGTGAACCCGAGACCGCCCAAGTCAGTGCCAAGCGCTTCGCCCTTGCCAGATGACGACATCACACCCACAGAGAAGCCATCAGCGTCCAGTTTCCGTGCGGCGTCGGCGCCAATTCCAGATCCACCGCCAACTATCAAGGCAACTCGACCGTCACTCATTCAGGTTCTCCCTCTGCAATGCTGCTGCGGAGCGTTGACGATAGGGCGCTTGGTACGCCTGCCGGAGCGAAGGGCGGGCGTGACTATGGCCGTCGCACCGGCACAATACGTCGGTGACCGAATCGACAAACGATCAGCCGATCGACGACTGGCTTGCCTTTGCCCACGATGATCATGACGATCACGCGGAAAGCGGCGGGTCTGGGTCGTGGCGTCATCCGGCCGTCTATGCGGCGATCGTCATTGGCATCCTGGTTGTCATCGGACTCATCGTTCTCAGACCGACAGGCGAAGCAAAGGAGCTGGCTGAGGCCAGCCGCAGCGTCATCGGTCTGCCAACGGACTTCTACGACGCAACCGTTTCCGGAGTAAGAGAAGGGCCGTGCCCGTTCGTGCCCGACCAGACATGTGTCAGCTACTCGTTCCTCATCCTTGAGGGCCCCGATGCGGACCGAACCTACTTGCAGAGCTTCCCCGAAGGTGCCACGACACCGAACCTCGAGGAAGGTCAGCGGGTTGTGTTGTCGTACCGCGCTCCAAACGCTGCCGTCGTGTCGGTATCGACCCAACCGTGTTCTTTCGATGCATCGGTGTCCTGTCAACAGGTGACCGTTGTCATGACATCCGGCGACGACGCCGGTGCACAGCATGTGATCGAGGCCGGGACTGACACGTCCTTCTATCCGCAGCAGCAGGTTGAAGTGACATTCACCAACGAGGGTGATGCGGTCGCTGTTGTTCCAGCAACGGTGCAGAGCCAGTACCAGTTCGCCGATCTCCAGCGATCGCCTGTGCTCATCGCTGTTTTTCTCGTATTCGCAGTCTCCGTGATAGCTCTCGGGCGTTGGAGGGGCGTCGCAGCGCTTGCCGGTCTTGGTGCCACGATCGTCATCGTGCTTCTGTGGCTGCTGCCAGCAATCCTCGACGGCAAACCACCAATATGGGTCGCGCTGGTCGGGGCGTGTGCCGTCGCGTACGTCGCCCTCTACATCAGCCACGGCTTCTCGTTGATGACGACCGTTGCGTTGCTTGGAACCGTGTCAGCTCTGTTCCTGACGACTCTTCTGTCGCAGATCACGGTGTCGCTGGCATCCTTCACCGGATTCGTCTCCGAAGAGTCAAGCCTCCTCGTCCTGTTCGACGGCATCGACGTGTCGGCTCTTGTCGTTGCCGGCATGGTGCTCGGTGCGGCAGGAGCACTCGATGACGTGACCGTCACACAGGCATCATCTGTGTGGCAGATCGGGCGGATTCGGCCAAACGCAAGCTTTGGAGACCTCTGGTCAGGCGGGTTGCGGATTGGCCAACATCACATTGGGTCGACCGTGAACACGTTGCTGCTGGCCTATCTCGGTGCGTCGCTGCCACTTGCGGTGCTCTTCATCCTTGCCGCTCAATCGCTGGGAACCGTCGTCAACTCGGAGGTTGTCGCGGTGGAGATCGTGAGAACCCTCGTGGGTTCGATCGGTTTGGTGGCGGCAGTGCCAGTGACTACATGGCTAGCTGCGCGAATCGTCGCAACCGGTTCGAAGTCATCACCCGGTGGTCCAGCGGAAGCCGATGATGCCGTCGCAGTCGACGGAGAGGGCTAACCGCCGTAGTTCTGCCCCGGCTTGCGGTACTCATCTCGGCCGTGGATGGTGTCTGGCTCCTCATCGTGGACCTCGTACGCCTCTTGCTGCAGCTTGCCGCCTGGGCGAGTGATGAGGTAGGCAACACCGATGATGATCGGAATGATGATGATTCCGAACGTCCACCAGAGTTTTGCACCAAGCGAGTTCGGGCTACGCCATAGATCAATCAGAGCCCAGACCGCTATGACAATCGAAACGAGGGCACCTATCGCCATCAGCGGGGTGGTCGCACTCACATGGGCCTCCAGGACGCGTTCATACGTTGCACGTCCACGATAGCCGATAGCTCATTGGGACGCAGCGCTCCAACACACCCGTCAACACAACGCCGCTGGTCAGTTCGGATGACCCGCGTTGACTACGCAGAAGCGATTGCCCTCGGGGTCTGCGAGTACAACGAAGTCGGCATCGTCGGGGTACATGTCCCAAGCAACCGCGCTGCCACCGAGAGCAACGAGACGTTCAACTTCAGCATCTTGCTCGGCGGCGTCATCGACGATGACATCGAGGTGTACCCGCGGGTGGGCCTGCGGCGGCGTGTCGGCTTTCTGGAGCGCTATGCGGGTTCCGATACCTTCCGGCGGAATGAGGATCGTGAAGTCGTTGTCGCTGTTGTCGAACGTCACCGGGTCGTAGCCAAGCGCTTGGGACCAAAACTGCACTGCTCGGTCAACGTCCTGTGCGCCCATCACGATGGTTCCGAGTCGAATCATCGTGCGAGTATGCCAGCCGACGACCTGTTCCGGACGTCGATCGCCGCTACGCTGCGCGTCGTGACCGACCAACCTCCGTCCAACAACGATTCGCTTGGTGACAAGGCCAAGTCGGTGCTCGGGTGCGGACTCCAATGGATTCTGGTGTGGGTCGGCGTGATCATTGTCTTCGCCCTGATCTTCGCTGTCGGTCTTTGGCTATTCGACGTGCTGACCACCTAGGTCAGAGAGGCTCGAAAGTCTGATCGGATCGGAGAGGGGCCGACAGGACCCATCGGTGTGGTGCAGGTACATCACCTCTGCGCTGTGACAGGAAGATTGCAAACTGGGCGCTCACATCGGACCGCAACATTGGGCGGCTCCAGCAGGCTTCATCGCTCAGTGCGCATGGCGTCGCATAGCCAGAAAGGCGCAAAGACCTCGCTGCGGCAACCGTGTCATCGGACCCGACCGCGTCGAGACCATCGATCCAGGCGAGGAACTCGGCGAAGGCCCTTCCTGTGACGGTTGGGCGAGTGCATCCTTCGGCCTCGGGATCACAACCGGCGGCAAACCCGTTTCGTGTCCGCCAATCGTACGAACCCTCTGCCACCCATCCGCTTGTCGAGAAGCGGAGCTCCTGACGGTCCCACGTCGATTCGCCTTCCTCACATTCCGGTTCAGGGTGCTCGAACCACATGGCGAGTGGGAGACCGTCTGGTAGCCGAGTGTTGCCAAGCCAAACCCGCTTGGACCAGCCATCGAAGGTGATCAGATCCCGTCTGCCGTCCCCGTCGTAGTCAGCAATCACTGCGTCCAGAACCGACCCCGGAAGCTGCGCTGGCACCTGCCGAGACTCGACAGCCGTCCACTCACTTGCGGCAGAGGAGACGGCCACGACACCGTCTGAGATTGTCCAGAGATCAGGCAAGTTGTCGAGATCATGGTCACCCAGCAAGTACATGTCGGCATCAGGGACAGGGTTGTCACGGACGAAGAGCTGACTGGTTGCCCCAGAAGATGGGTCGACGTCCCACCCCCGGATGGTGTCGGCGTCGATCGTGACGAGATCGAGATCGCCATCCGCATCGACATCGGCCGTCGTTACCCATGTGTTTGCATCCGGCATCGGAACTGCGGTTGTCGTTGCGGTTTCTCCTGTGTAACCGCCGAGCGCCCAACGAACGGTCAGCCGAACGTGGCCATCGTCCTCGGTGATGGCCCACAAGTCTTGCCCACCGCGGCCGTCCCAATCGCCAAACCCAAGGGTGTGTGATGACTCAGCTGTGGCTGCAAATGCAGGTGCCACAGACCGGCGTGCACTGCACGCATTGTGCCGTCGCGACGCAACTGATGTGTCGACGATGATGTCGTCGCCGTCTGCGCTGAGCCGAATTACATCGATTGCGCCGTTGCCATCGCCATCCGCGAGAACCGTGGCAATGGTGTCGGGGAGAGGGTTCGGCGCAACAAAGATCGATGCGTCGACGGCTCCAAGCGGGGCTGGGTCGGTGACGGGGGCGTACGGGAGAGGCAGAGTTGCGCCGTCGGTGAATGCCGGACCCTGCCAAGCGAAGTGCATCGTGTCCTTTGACCCGATCCAGAGTCCACCCCAGCAGAATCCAGCGTCGAGGAAGGCGTCTACCCACCAGTCGGGCATGTCCGTGATGAGTACGTTGTCGTGGCGATGTGGATTCCGTGTTGCATTGAAATCCATTGCCGTGCCAAAGGTGTGGCGCGATGTTCGTACCTGCCCACCGATGGTTCGGGCTGCCGCGGAGAACGTTGAGGCGGGCGTGATCTTGTAGGAGTCACCTTGATCCAGCCTGGCCTGAATCGCAGCTCCGGCCGCCTTCAGAGCAGGAATCACGGTGGGGTGCACTGCGAGGTTCTCAGAAGATCCGGGGACCGACCAGAGCACGAGATCCTCCTGGACCTGGCGGACCGAGCGTCCAAAGTACGCAGCTGCCTCGCCTCTCAGGAGATCGCCCTTCGACAGCCAACCGGTCTCGGCAGCATGGGGAGGGCTCATCCGTTGGGCGCCACAGCCGCTCGATTCCGTGAACGTTGGCCACGTCTCACCTTCGCCACCAACAGCGTGTGCTGGGCTCGAGAAGGCCAGCGTCCCTGCAAGAACTGCGCCGACGAGTAGCGCCACTTTGAACGGCATCCGACCACGGTATCGGGTCTGCGCGCTACCGAGGGCGTTCGTTCAGCCGATCGCTCAGGCCCCCCGGACAACATCTGTTCAAGAACGACCCCGCCGTTTGCCGACAGCAGAAGGGGAGGGTTGTTCGGACGATCCCCATGTTGTCCGGACGGCCCTCCCTCTTTTGCGTCCTTGGACGTCCTTGAAGCGTGTAGTTTCCTCGCATGGCGAAACGAACCTATGAAGACACCGCACTCAGGGTCCTGTGGGACTCCTCCCTGTGTATCCACACTGGCAAGTGCATCAGAAGCAGCGATGGGGTCTTTGAACCGACGCGGCGCCCTTGGGTTGATCTGACGCAAGCTGATACCTCAACGGTCGTCGCGGCGATCGAGAACTGTCCGACTGGTGCGCTCCGCTATGAGCGCCTGGACGGCGAACCAGGTGAGCAACCGGATGTACCGACAACGGTGGTCCCGTGGCCGAATGGACCGCTGATGGTGCGGGGTGAACTGGAAGTGAACGACCGGCACGGTGAGACGTTTCTCGCTGGGCCGCGTGCGGCGCTGTGCCGTTGTGGCGGCTCGAAGAACCAACCCTTCTGTGATCTGACGCACAAGGACCTCCGGTTCCGCGACTACCCGCGGGTGGACACTCCGGAACGTGATGCTGCGGCAGGCCCAACAGACATATCACCAGAAGAGCTTGCGTGACAGGCTCGGCTTCGGGACTGGCATACGCCGCCGAAGTAGAGAGGCTCCACGCGTTCTTTGCAGATTGGTTCGCCGACCGCGGTCGGCGCAGCATCGAGGAGTTTTCATCTGCACTCGACCCCGCGTTCTACCTGGTCTCGACCGACGGCGATCGAATGTCTCGTGAAGCAATCGTCGAGTTCATGGATTCCGCACGGGGAACAGGCGACGTCGCTATCAAGATCGTGAACCCGATGATCCATTCAGACGATGGCGAGATTGTTGTCGGCACGTATGAGGAACATCAGGTCAAACGGGGTGTGGCGTCGGAAAGAATCTCGACTGCTGTGATGCGCCGAGAGGAGGGCGCCCCAGGCGGCTGGTTGTGGATCGCTGTCCACGAAACGTGGACAAAGCCGCCGGCTTAGCGAGTGTGGAACGGCTGGCTAGACGGCGACGTCACGCAGCAGATAGTCGATCACATCCGATGCGGAGTACTCCGTGGCATCTTCAGGGGCGAACCGGGCGACGCGGGTCGCATCGTCACCTGAGGTGATCAGCATGGGCTCGATCTCACCGCTTCTCTTGACCTGTGGCATCCCAATGTTGGAGACAAGGGAGTTGCAGAGACACTTCCGGCCGACGGTGTCAGCGATGTCTCCACCCTTCTTGAGGTAATCGTCAACCGGCTCAGATGGGCATCGCCAACCGATCGATCCATCATCGCGTTCGTACCCATGGCGCAGATATCCCAGATCGCATATCCGTTCGCGTTTCTCGTAGAGGCGTTCGTTGGAGAGAGTGTCGTCCAATTCGACCACCTTGAAGGGGAACCCGGTCGGTGACGCAATGGCATCGGTGTACACCTCGAGGGTGCCCTCGCGGCTCTTGTCGATGACCTCGTCCTTGATTTCTCTGGTGAACCCGGATTCGTTGCAGTACGCAAAGGCGGTGCCGACTTGTACTCCAACTGCGCCGGACTCGATGGCTGCCGCCACCTGCTCTGGTTCGGCGTATCCACCTGCGATCCAAAAGGGCTTTCCGAGTGCAGCGATGGCATCAAGGTCTGGGACGTCCTTATCGCCGTATAGCGGTTCACCCTTGTCGTTGAACTCGCCGCGTGTGCGTGGCGGGGCGTTGTGGCCGCCGGCGACGGGAAGCTCAACGACAAATCCGTTGACCTCTCCAGAGGCCTTGGTGGCCAGCATTCGCGCAAGCACGTGGGATGACACGATTGCAAGGAAGTTTGGACGTGGGAGCTTGCCGACCAATTCTTTGGCGAACGCCTTGGGCGAGAACCGGACGAAGGGGTCGCCCTTCTCGGTTGCGCCCTTGATATCGATCTTCATCTCAACATCAAAGCCGTCTGAGAGATTGTCGAGTATTCCCGGTATCGCTCTGGGTATCCCAGCGCCCATGAGGATGTAGTCAACGCCCGCAAGCATTGCTCCGTAGAGCGAGGGGAGCGTCGGAACCTGAATCTTTTCGAGGAAATTGATGCCGACCGGGTTGTCGTGGCCTTCCTTTGCCAGGAATACCTCGACAAAGTTGGCGGCAACGATCAGTTCCTCGGTCTTGGCCGAGGTGTGGTCGCTGACCATGGGCTTCGTTCGGAAGCGATCTTCTTCGTCCTTGCCACCTTCAACGAAGTAGCGGTCAAGGATGCGGCCGGCGACATCTGGAATTGGGAATGCGGCGAGAGCACGACGCATGTGACCGCCGGGATCTCCGATTTGGAGACGCCGTGCGAGGATCGCATCGAGAGCAGTGCCGGACACGACGCCGAGTTGGCCGCGCAGCGAAACGGCATGCGCAAGGCGCCAATCCGATACTGCGGCGCCCATCCCGCCTTGGATAATGATGGGGAGGTCTCTGGTCATTCGTACGTATCCCGACTTGGCGAACAGGTTGGCGCGCAACGGCGCTCGTTGGGTCCTGCCCTTCCGACTCCCATACGATAGGACTGGTTTCGCATTCCTCGCCGTCAAACCTTGGAATCGGGGGCAACTAGTCCTTTCGGAACGCTGCGTATGGCCCTTCTCGCACGAATACGCCGTTGCTACGATTCGATTGGGCTTACAACGAAGAGGTGTACACATGGCATTCGAGGTCGTGGAGTTCTGCGAACCTGCTCCACAGCCAGGCGAACCTTTCGCCGGCACGTCCCAAACAACGCTCGGCGAATTCGACGTCGAAACAGAAGCAATAGATCTCGGCCGTTCGCGCTGGCGTGAGATGCGCGCATCGGACACTCCTGATGTGATGTGGTGGATCGTTCGTGTGCCTGGGGAGTCGCTCGCGAGGTGGGTTGCGGACAAGTCGAGCCCTGAAGAGCAGATCCTCGATCTCACGACCAACGAACTCGTTCGGGTCAAGAATTAGGCGTCACGCTATGTGGTGGTGCGGCAGTACCATCCCGCCATCATGAGTGATACCACTACGACCATCGTTGAAATTTCTCAGGCCGCCCGCGACAAGATCATTGCGTTGCGAGAAGGCGAAGGCATTGATGACCTGCATCTTGGACTCCGGATCACCGGCGTCGGTGCGCAGGGCTTCATCTACGAAACCGCATTCCTTCGTGAAGAGGATGTCGCTAGCACCGACATCGTCGAAGATCACGACGGGCTGCCGGTTGCTGTGGCTCTCGATTCAGTTGAGAATCTACGCGGTGCCGTGCTGGACCTTTCGGGAGACGGCACTGGACCCGGTCTAGTGATGCGAAATCCGAATGTTCCCACTCCGTCCCTTCCGGGCGGTGAACTCGGCGATCTCGAGTTGACCGGATCAACGGAAGAGAAGATCCAAATGCTGCTCACTCAGCGCATCAACCCCGCGATCGCATCGCATGGTGGCGTTGCACAGCTTGTTGCGGTCGAAGGGTCGGTCGCACAGCTCGAGCTCGGCGGAGGCTGTCAAGGATGTGGACTTGCAGCGGTGACGCTTCGCCAAGGAATCGAACGTTCAATTCTCGAAGCGATCCCTGAGATCGACGAGGTCGTCGACGTAACGGATCACACGTTGGGGACGAACCCGTTCTACGCCTGAGTTAGGCGTCGTCGTCGAGGCTCGCTCGGATCGACCGCATCATGTCGAGAGCGCTCTTTCCACCTTCATCGCCAATGCGTGGCAGTTTCGCTGAGCGTCTGCTGTAGAACGAACCCTTTTCGGCCTCGCCGTCAGTCTCGCCGACGGTCTGCTCCACTTCTGGCGCAGGAGGCTCAACAGACGGTGAGTAGTCGAGCACCGGCGCATCAGATGCATCTTCCGTCCCCGTCGCGACGGGAGCAACCTGTGGTTCTGAGTCCGCAGCGAGTTGGGCAAAGCGATCCTCTAGCTGATCCGCAAGATCTCTGAGGGAACCGACGCGGTCCTCAAGCTCCTGGTGTTCGGCTTCGAGTGCGGCGGTCGTCTCTGGAGTGACTTCGGCTGAATCTTCGGCTGCTGGCGTGTCGTGACGTTCGGCCCGTGCTTCGCTCGCTTCAAGCCGTGCCGCATCGCGAATCGACTCGGCGATCATCTCAGCTTCTTTGACGATGTCGGCCGCTTGTTCGCGTGCCTCATCGATGATCGATTCGGCTTCCTTGCGCGCTTCGGTCACGAGCCCAAAGGCTTCGAACCTGGCCTTTGCAAGCACCTCTGCGGACGCGTCGGAAGCGTCCGGTGCGGTCGTGGTATCCACGAGCGCCTCTGGTGCGTCCGAGGTTTCCTTCTGTACATCTGTCGTCATCGACAATTCTCCAACGTGCGTTTCACGCACGACTCCGCTTGCCCCTGGCAGAAGTATCGGCAGTGGTCCCCAAAAGTTGAGAGGTATCTGGGTCGATCGGCCTATTTGACGATCAGAGGGTCGCCACGTCCGTCACTGCACCAAGAACTTCTGTCACTTCATCGAGAAAGGCGTCCCTTTGCTTTGTAGTCCCGTCGAGTAGGTCCCGGTTGGCAGCGAGTTCGATTCCAGAGGCAAACAAGGTTGTCGAAACTGCCTCAGAATTGACGATCACTCCTTTTGCGAGCAGCTGGTTGCCCATTGCGAGGCACGCATCTGCGAGTGAATCCTTGTTCGTTGGTGCGTCTCCCATGGTGGCAAGCGCCGAAGCCACCACGAAATAGGCTTCGAGAAACGGACGGAGCACAACGGGACTCTTCGCAGGCGTCATCGCATCCACATCGACGAGGACCGGGCCGTGCACGGATTCGTCATCAATCCGGTACCGGTCGATCTCAAGGAGGATTTCCGCCTCGAACTGCTCCGTTGGAGCAAAGAAGAACTCGAACTTGAATAGATCTCTCAGTTCAAGCGCTCGGCGCAAGATCGACTCTTGGTCCATGTCCTTTTGGGCGGTTACACCCATCGCGATCGCCAGCTCGGTGATTCCGATATTGACGAAGAAGTGGATCACAGTATTTCGGTAGTAAGCGGCAAGCAGACTCTGATCAGGGCCGATCGAATAGACAATGTCGGTGAGGCCTTCGGTCCTTTCCACGACGCCATTTCCGCTCAGGGCCTCGAGGGCTGCCTCAACGGCTATCGGCGAGTCGAACGAATCGTCAAAGGTGGTTGGGAGCCCGCGTTCTCTCACGAACGTTACGAACGGTCGAACCACCTCAATCGTCTCTCCGACGGTGAGTCCACCCGATCCGCCCGACAGCAGTGCAAGGGTGACGAGGCTGATCGGTGTGATCGGGGTCACCTCGTTGATCCGTGTGCTGACTTCGAAGGCAACCTTTGGCAGGGCGAGTCGACCGTCGTCTGTCGTGAGATCCTCGTCCACGTCGATTCGCGAGCTCATCCTCAGAGGGGCACCGAACCGGATGTGAATCGCGCCGTGCTTCTTCCGAAGCCCAGTAATGAACCGAAGTGCCCAGCCCAGAGACTCTTTCTGCTTCGCGCCACCACGTTGTTCGTGTGCATACGACGATGCATCCGCGATCTGGTCGTAGTTGATCGAAACCGGAACAAGCACGATGTCGTCGACGATGCCTCGCTGGTACGAGTCAGTCACGTATCTCAGAAGCCCGATGCGCGGTTCGCGTAGCTTGCCCGTGCGCGATCGACCGCCTTCGATGTACCACTCGAGAGCAAACCGCTTCTCAAGTAGATAGTCGAGGTACTGCCGAAGGACGAACTTGTACGGCTCGTTGTCCTTGAACTGCCTTCGAATGAAGAAGATGCCCGAACGTCGCAGCAGCGGACCGATAAGGAAGAAGTTCATGTTGATCCCGCCGGCGGTGTGGTTCTGTGGAAGCTCGTTCTCGTACAGCACGTACTGGAACACCAAGTGATCGAAGTTCGACTTGTGTGAAGGCAGGAAGATCAGTGGGTCTTGCTCACCCAGGGCAAAGATGTGTTTGAGATCGTCGGATGAGTACTCAACGCTCTGGTGCGCGTTCTTGATGAGCAGTGTCGTGACAGCGTTGACGAGGTCGATCACGTATGGCGAGTGTTGGGCAGCGATTTCTTTCAGGTACCGCTTTGTTCGCCCCTGCATCCGTGATTCGGTGCGGTCCTCCGATATGGCGAGCTCCTTCGTCCCCCTTTGGAATCGTCGGCTCCAGAAGAGGTCCTCGTAGAGGAACCGCGGCACCTTGTATCGCTGGCCCCTGAGATGTCGCTCCGCTCGCTCGAGCGCGAGCCAGGCACGCAACGCGACGAACTCACCGATCGTGGTGCCGTCGGCTGGCCCTCTTCCCTCAGATGAACTCCATACTTGGGTGAGTTCCGACTTGCGTGCCGGTTCGCCGACAACGATCCGGCAACGTTCGGGCTTGGTTGCAAGGATGCGGCGTTGCTGCAGAACGATTGGGTCCCTCGGGTCGCCGAATCGGAGCGCATCGCGAAGGGTGACCTTGCGTGTGCCTTCGTGCTCTCGAGCAAGCCAGACGATTCGTACGGGTACGACCAGCGGATCATCCGATTGCGACAGCCGTTCGTCGATCGCTGGGTCTACCGATGCAAAGGGGCGCTTCCGTCTCGAAGGGGGAAGCCTGAAGACGGAAACTGGATCCGTGACACCTGCGGTCGCTTCCTCACACCAGTCAGCGATGATCTTCGCTTCGATCCCCGACGACGCATCGACGAGCAGTACGTACGGCCCTGAGTCTGTTGGCCAGGACGGGGCCGGCTGTCGACCGGTGGGTTCTGCGGAGGTCACGCCCTATTCGGTGTCGGTTGACGTGAATTCGCCGACGGTGTCTTTCGCCACGGTGAAGGCTGATGTAGCGAGATCCGTTGCCTTGCCCACGAGGTCTCCCGCTCCGGATGCAGCGGTCGTCCCGGCAGACCTGGCGCTGGTCGATGCCTCGGCGGTTGCGTTGGCGGCAGACCCGAGATAACCCGAGATCTGCTCGACTAAGTCTTCAGGTAGCGCTTGGCGCATGTACTCGGTGACCATTGTCACCACCTCGAGCACCTTGTCGGCCGATAGCCCGGTCTGTTCCTGGATGTCTTTGATGAGATCGTCCACAGCGTCCTCCTCGCTAGTTCCATCCTATCCGAGCCCTGCTACGCCCAGCCGAGCTCGTGCAATCTTTCATCGGTCAACCCGAGATGATGGCCGAGCTCGTGCAGGACGGTTGTGCGTATCTCTCCTCGCAATTCGTCCTCGGGGAGGTTGAGAGCGAGATGGGGTTCGTAGAAGATCACGATTCGGTCGGGGGCCACGGCGAAATAGTCGACTCCCCGCTCATCGAGGGACACCCCCTCGTAGATGCCGAGCAATCCAGCGCCGGTCGGGTCCAGATCTCGGCGGGGTCGGCGTTCCACCACTACGTAGACGTTGTCCATCTCCTGCGTGACCCACATCGGCAGGCTCGCAATCACGGACTCAACTTCGGCTTCGAACTCGTTCAGCTGCACGCAGCGAGGCTAGACCACGCACAACGCCCCCGATCTGGCAATCGGGGGCGCTATGTGCGACGGGGTGGAAGGGAGGCCATCCTGTGTCGCTGGGTTGCTTCGGCGGGGGAGGACCGCGTCAGCTCTGTGGTCAGACCGTTGCTGGGAGTGAGCCTGCGTCTGTTCGGCTGCGGAGGATGCGTCCGTGTCGCATATTGTGGCCTTCTTCCGGCTGATCCGTTTCGTACACCCATAAGACGTTCGATCGGCGCAGCGGGTTCCCGGTTTCGGTTCTGCTTTCGGATTCGATGAGCCAACTCACTGGAGCCCTTTCACGTACACTCGCTGGGCATGGCGGACGACCACCACACAAGCGAATCAAACGGGCGACCCAAGCAGCGGTGGCGAGACAGGTTCATCTTGCGTTTCGTTCGGTTTGTTGTCTTCTTCCTCTACGAAGAAGTGAACGTCTTTCGCCAGTCGGACGTGGAAGAGGACCCAGGCAACCCAGTCTTGGCTGTATCGAACCACTTTGGTGGGTTTGCCGACCCATTGCTCCTGATGTACGGGTCGCCGATCGTCCCACGGATCATCGCAAGGGACAAGATCTGGAAGGTCCCGATTGCTCGATCAATCATGAATTGGATCGGTGCAATTCCTGTTCACAAGCCTGCCGAGCAAAAGGGCCGCGTCTCCAATGACCAGATGTTCAGCTCTTGTTACGAGGCCCTAGCGGATCAAGAGGTGCTTCTGATCTTCCCGGAGGGAATCACCCGGGAGGACCCGTCGATCGCACCGGTCAAGAGCGGTGCTGCACGAATAGCGCTTGGTGCAAGGGCGCAAGGCACAGAAGGCATTCTCATCCTGCCCATGGGCATCCACTATGAGGACAAGGCGGCGCTTCGAAGCCGCGTATTCGTCAATGCGGGCCAACCGATCAATCTCGATGCGTCGATCGACAAGTTTGCACCAAACGGCGATGCATCGCCGGACAATCGCGATGCGGTCGATGCGCTCACGTCCGAGATCGAGACAGTCATGAGGCAGGTCGCGCCGAACTTCACCGATTGGCACGAGGCCAAGACGCTTACCGATGCCGCCGATATCACCCTCCGGGCTGAGGCTGACGATCCGCTTGATCGTGTGTCGATCTCAGACCGCGATCGGCTGGCGGCCGAGATTTCTGCTGCGCCCGAGCCTGCCAAGCAGGAAGTAATGGAAAACACCGGGGCCATGTTGGAAGTGTTGAACGCCCTTCGCCTGACAGACCGTCAAGCCTACGAGAAGGTCGGCGCAGGCAAGTTTCTTGGCTTCCTTTTCACATCGATCCTGATGCTCATTGTCGCGGTTCCGATCGCATTGCTCGGCTTGTCGGTCAACATTTGGCCGATGCTCGCCGTGTGGTTGATTGGGTTTGCGCCTGTCGATCCGGCTGTAAAAGCAACGGCCAAGCCCGCAGGAGCGATCGTGTTCTTTGGCATTGCATGGGGATTCTCGATTTGGCAGGGGTTCGATCAGAGTCTCCTGCTCGGCCTCATCACGATCGTTGGGTTGCCGATCAGCCTCGCTGCCACCATCTGGGCTTCGGAACGTATCGTGCGGATATTTCGTGTGCTTCGGCAGTCGACCAAGGTCAGGAAGGTCAATGAGGTCGAGGGAGCGCTGGACGAACGCCGCGTCACCGTCGTTGAGTCCGTGCATGCAGCGACTGCGACGTAGGCAAGCTACCGATACCGTGCAACGATGAGCAGAGATACCTACATCGATCCCATCGAGCGTCTCGGGGTGTGGGACGGCTCTGCGTTCGTTCCCGTGACCGAAAGCTCGATCGACGCTCCTCGAGTCCACATAATCACCCATGGCTGGGCGCCGGGGCTGCTCGACGTCGTACAGGGGTCTGATGGCTTCACCAGAGTGTGGGATGCCGAGGCTGTCACCAGGTCGGGAAAGAGGTTCGACCGTTGGTTCTACCCGCTCGCCGATGCGATCTGCGCCGATGATCCTGATGCAGCCGTCGTTGCCTACACATGGATCGATGAATCAGCCACCCAAGACTCGATGTTCGACAGCGCCCGATCGCAGCTGCGCACCACGATCAATGGCCAGCGTTTGTCCGTGGCGCTTCGTCGGGCATTGGCCTCCAAGGACTCGATGCTCCATTTCATTGGCTACAGCCACGGTGCGAAGGTGGCCACGGTCGCTGCAACGCTGACCGATCCCGCACCCCAACACCTCACGATTCTCGACTCGCCGGACAACCTGTTGCCGGTCCTCGGCGGCGCATTGAACGACCTGTCTTCATACCTGCGCATCCTTGCACCCGGGAACCTGATGGACGACGTCCTCATCGACAACTACTCGAGTCACTTCGGCATCCACTACGGCACCCACCCGGGTCTCGGTGCGGTCCATGACATTGAGCTTGATCCGGAGGGGCATCCGATGGACGAAGCCCCAACTGCGCACTCGTATGCATGGGCCTGGTACCTCGAATCGGCGAAGCATCCAGAGCGCGGTGTCGGATATGCGTGGTCCCCGCTCAGGGGAGGTGAACGACCTCCGCATTTCCAAATGCACCAACAGCCGAGTAGTGAGGATCCGCTCGTCCTTGAAGAGAACCCCGAGGTGCAGCCATCGACGATCGCAACTTCGGTGCGTATGCGAATGCGGGAGCGCATGGACAAGTCACGTTTCCTCTCAACCGATGGGAGCACTCGTGCGTACGGGTTGTTCTGGAGGAGAAAGGGCGACCTCTGGGCTACAGCGAAGCTGGAGTGGCACACAGGCCCCGATCATGCGACCACGACCGTCAGGGCGAACCGAACCGAGCGAGCCCGATCGGTCAGGGGATGGACCGACACGCCAACCAGACGACTTCCGGTTCCATTGGGTGGGGCACGTGCCGGGCCGATGTTTGTCGTCGTGGAGCTGGTATCTGATGAGCCGGCATCAGTGTCGGTAGGTCGAGCCACAGCAGTGAACGGCTTCACCCTCCCAACAGGCTCCGAGTTTCAGGCATGGGGGAGACCCTTGCTGTGGTCCGCTATTGCAGGGACGGTTGTCGGGCTGCTGCTCGTCGCAAGGATTCCTGCACGACGGGCACGGCGACAGCGAAGCTGACTGGCCTTCGGTCGCTCCTCAGAGGCCACTTTCCGTGTCGAAGCCAGCGTGTCGAGTCAAGCCCGCCGACTGCCAATGGTGCCGCCACTCGTTGATCGTCCCATTGTGTGCGAGCAATGCCGCCACGTCTGGACCCGGTAGGCCTTCGAACTGATCCCTCCACGTGGGATCGACGGAGGCGAGAATCGTGTGGAGCTCTTGTTGCGATCGAAGCGTCACTGGGCGGCCGCGGACCGCCAGCACCTGCCACCGCGATGCGTAGAGCCAAGCACCTTGATGCTCGACCCGGATGTAGCTCGGCTCGGTTGCATCAAGTGCAGCGAGCTGAGCGTCATCGAGGTGGACAGCCACAAACATTCGCACGCAGTTTGCACATCGGTAGGGGGCGGCTGCGATGTAGCCAGGGAGCGACACATGTGCCGAGTGACCGACGGCTACACCCGGCCGGCGGGTGATCGTCATCGCAAATGGAGTGTCGAGCCCGGCTCGCACCATCTTCTTGTACATCACATCGAATGAGGCATTCGAGCCGACGGAGAGCACCGGATGTCGGTCGAGCAGGGGAGCGGCTCCTGCGGCATCAAGTTCGGCGTCGATCGCATCGGTCGGCAGGAACCTGCCCTCCGCAACCACGCCGGACTCGCGGATCGGTCGCCAGGGGTAATTCTCGGGTGACAGCGGCGCTTCGCTGATAGCGATGGAACGCCGATCCGAATCAGTCATGTCACAACCCTATCTGCGTCGTCCGATCTCGAAAGCGGCTGACGCCAGCCACATTCGGCGCGATGATGTCCCTAAGGAGCAAGACATGACGTTCACGCAGATGAACCCTGGTGATGTTCCGAAACTTCGGATGTGCGATGCCACCGAATGCTGGAAGCCCCACCGTTTTGCCTTTGTGGCTGGCGCGATGATCATTGGTCTCGGGATCATCGACCGCCTCGTCGCAATGCTGTTCTAGAAGCCCAGATGCACGCAGGCTGGATGCGCGCAGGTCGCGATCAGGCTGACGCAATGCTCAGAGCATTTGGTAGCGTTCCGCCGACGGGCGCTTAGCTCAGCGGGAGAGCGCTGCCTTCACACGGCAGAGGTCACTGGTTCGATCCCAGTAGCGCCCACCACGGTGTTACCCGACCGCTGACTCAGGAATGTGTTCAGGCAGCGCGCTGCTCCTTCTTCCTTGCCTGGCACGGCAGAGGTCACTGGTTCGATCCCAGTAGCGCCCACCACGGTGTTCCCCGACCACTGACTCTTGCATGTGTTCAGGCAGAGCGCTTTGTCATCCCGGTGACAGAGTCGGCCGGGCTAGCCTGACCCTGTGTCTGATGTTGTTGGCCAGCTTGATTTCGTAGCAGATCACATGCCGATCGTCGGTGGTATCGGTCAGCGGTTTGCGGTTGAGCGTCCATTCGATGGCTTGACCCTCGGTGTTCGGATCCACGTCGAGCCGAAGACTGCCGTCTTGCTGCGTGTGCTTCGCGACGGTGGCGCTCGAGTCGTTGCGCTCGGAAACAAGGGGACCACGGACGACGATGTCGCTGCGGTGCTTCGTACCGAAGGCATTGAAGTACTGGGTGCACGCACCGACGACGATGCGACGCTGCAGACGCACCTCTCCGCTCTGGCTGCCGCTGACCCGGAACTCCTCTTGGACAACGGTGCCGAGGTCCTATCCCTTCTCGCCGAACGGGGCCAAAGCCTGCGAGGGGCGACGGAGGAGACAACGTCGGGAGCTTTCACTCTGCGTGGCCCGCTGAAAGGAAAGCTGTCGTTCCCTGTGATTGTCATCAACGACAGCCCGCTCAAAGCGATTGTCGAGAACAAGCACGGCGTTGGACAATCCGTGATCGAGACGATTCGGCTCGCAACCAACGCACTCATGCAGCGTCGCCGGATCGTCGTTCTCGGCTACGGATGGTGCGGACGCGGGATCGCCCTCTACGGAAGAGCCGTCGGAGCCGATGTTGTGGTCGTGGAACCTGACGGTGTCAAAGCACTGGAAGCCGCGATCGACGGGTTTGCAGTGAGTGATCTGGGAGATGAGCTGGGAAGAGGAGACATCTTCATCACTGCGACCGGGGCTGAGCGAGTCATCACGGTCGATCACATGGCTGCAATGAAGACCAACGCCCTATTGGCAAACGCCGGGCACTTCGATACGGAGATCGACGTCGTCGCACTCCGCGCAGAAGCAGGGCAGGTGAAGAGCCGAGGAGCGAATATTCAGCAGTTTTCGCTTGCGAATGGAAACGCGATTGATCTGATAGCTGAAGGCAAGATGGTCAACCTCGCCGTTGAAGGCAGTCGGGGAAACTCAATAGAGATCATGGATCTCGGGTTCAGTCTTCAGGCGCTCTCGCTTGAGAGGATCGCCCTCGACGAAGGTTCGTTGCGTCCGGGGGACCAGCCAGTTCCAGCCGATATCGACGACACAGTTGCCCGAGCCATGGTTGCCGAGATGATGCGGTAGCTGTCAGCCGACAGTTCCGGGAACAGCCACGGCCACCAGGCCGATCATGACGGCAACAGCGAGAAGCAGCACGCCAACCAGGATCCAACGGGCCACTTGTCTACTCCTCCGAGCTTGGGTCGATTGGTTCGAGAACTACGACTGCGGTCTCTGTTGGTCGTCGCGCCGCATAGCCATCGAGGTTGTTGTCGACTTTGGCCCACTCAGCCCACAGCCGTGCACGTTCGTCGCTCACGGCAGCCCGCCCGCGAACGCGAAGCTGTCCAGTCGGGGTCTCGACTTCGACTTCGGGATGTGCCTGCAGATTGAGCCACCAGGCTGGCTCTGGTTCCGCCCAACCGTTCATGGCCAATGTGACGAGGTTGGTGCCGTCCTCGATGAAGCCGAGCATCACCGGACGCTTCTCGCCGCTGCGCCGACCGATCGTTGTGAGACGCATCATGCCCCACGAGCCAGGTTTGGCTTTGCGCAAACCGATCCGGCGACCGGTGACTCGATAGAGCCCTCTGTGTGTCGACCAAGCGAGCCGGACGAACCACCTCGGTGGGAGTCGTGCGGATGTGGACTCAGGCTCTGTCACGCGTTTCCCCGCGATCTGCTGGTTTCAGGGTAGTGATCCGTGGCCGTGGCCGAGTAGGCATAGAGGCGGCTCGGCCGACGCTTCACGCTCGCGGACTTGTCATACTGGCCCCATGATCTGGTTGGGGCTATTGCTGGTGGTTGCGGGTGTCGCGCTCGTTGGTATTGGCATCGCAGCGCTCAGAGGTGCTCTTCCGCTCCAGGGCATTGTCGGGATCCGGACCAAGGCCACCATGGAGTCGCAGCAGGCGTGGGATGCGGCTCATCAAGCTGGTGGAGGGTGGGTCATCGCAGCAGGCGCAGTGTTCGCCCTGGGCGGTGTCGCGGTGATGTTCGCTGAGACCGAAGACGAAGCGGCATGGATCAGCCTCGGCGCGGCGCTCGTTGGGCTGATCCCTGTACTGATCGGCGGATTCCTCGGGCACAGAGCCGCTCAAGAGGCTGTGCGCTAGCCGCCCTTTTTGGTCGGTTTCGGATCGAGGGTCCTCGCGTTCGCTACGCAATCAGACCAAAGGCTCGCTGTCGTTTGCTTGTCGTCCAAGACGACCTCTGTCACTTCCACATATCCGCGCATAGTTGCGCCGTACTGCTCGACCGTTGTCCCCGGATGCTCATCGAGATACTCGGCTTGCCGGTCCTTGGAGAGCCGGAAGGCAAGGATTCCCTCTTTCGATACGAAGCTGAACATGTTGCCGTTCATCGACGTGTATGGCATCGTCTTTCCCTTGAGTTGAAGGTCGGGAATCTCGTCGATCAAGTCGCGGTAGATCGCAAGCTTTTCCTCGCGTGAACGTGGCACTGCGTTCTCCTTGATCGTGACGATGTGCTCTCCCACCTGACCCTACGCTCCGCCGAGTGACCGCAGCGAGCCCAAAGACACAGCCGCCAGAAGGCGTTGACTACTCCCGCAAGTGGTTCGTTCTGAGCGCTGTAGCCGTAGCGATCTTCCTCGGAACGATCGACGGCAGCATCGTCAACGTGGCGTTGCCGACCCTTGCCGATGAGTTCGACACTTCGTTCGGCATTGTCCAGTGGGTGTCTCTCAGCTATCTGCTCACGCAAGCGACATTGACACTCGGATTCGGTCGCTTCGGCGACATGGTCGGCAAAAAGCCGATCTTCACCTGGGGGTTCGCCATCTTCACCGTGTTCTCGGTTCTTGCCGGGATTGCTCCCACGGTTGGCTTCCTCATCCTTGCGCGTGTCTTTCAGGCGGTCGGCGCCGCAATGATCTTTGCGCTTGGGTTTGCCATTGTTACCGAGGCGTTCCCTCCGATCGAGAGGGGCAAGGCACTCGGCATCAACGGAACGATCGTCTCCCTCGGCATCATCCTTGGGCCGGTACTGGGCGGTCTGATCATCGATGCCACGAGCTGGCGTGCCATCTTCCTCGTCAACATTCCGATCGGAATCATCGGGACGATCACCGCAATCAAGTTCGTACCGAACACCAAGCCGAAAGAGTCGCAGCGGTTCGACTGGATTGGTGCATTCCTGTTCCTTGTTGCGTTCCTTTCGCTTCTGGGAGCTCTCACCTACGGACAGGAAGCAGGCTTCGGTGATCGGCTCGTGATCGGGGGCATCGTCACCGCCGTGGTTGCCTTTGCAGCATTCATCTGGACAGAGCTCCACGTTGCTCAGCCGATGCTCGACCTCACCCTGTTCAAGCACCGGAACTTCTCTGTGAACCTCACGACAGGGTTTCTCCAGTTCGTGGCGATCTCCGGCACGATGCTGCTGCTGCCGTTCTACCTCACCAACGTGCTCGGCTACGAGATACGGGAAGTGGGTCTGCTCCTTGCAGCCATCCCGGTGACCCTTGGACTGGTAGCTCCGTTCTCCGGATCGCTGAGCGACAGGCTCGGATCGCGGCCGGTCACGATCACTGGATTGCTCATCACTTCTCTTGGATTTCTGGCTTCCGTCTTGCTCCTGAACATCGACACATCGGCGATCCAGTTCATGTTTGCGGGTGGCCTGATAGGGCTCGGTGTAGGCATATTTCAGTCGCCCAACAACAGCGCAATCCTCGGCTCAGTTCCAGCCTCACGGCTTGGCATTACCTCCGGCATGCTCACCATCACACGCATCTCGGGCTCCCTTGTCGGTATCGCAGTACTCGGAACGGTCTGGGCCACCCGCACGACTGGCTATGCCGGTGGAGGCACAGCCGAGTCGGCGCCTGCAGAAGCACAGGCCTCAGGGCTTACCGACACGCTGACGGTGGCACTTGCGATCACAGTCATCGGGCTGATGATCGGAGTGTGGGCGTGGAGCAAGGACCGTCGCCAGGGGATCGACAAAGACGATGTTGTCGAAGCTGCAAGAACCGAGAAAGCAGGAGAAGCCTCATGAATCATCCGATGACAACCTCCCTCCACGGCACCGTTGAGATGCCGATGCATGGCCTCGGCGTGTTCCAGACGAAGGACGGCGACGAGGTCATCGATGCGGTCACATGGGCGCTTGAGGACGGCTACCGGCTCATCGATACCGCAGCGATCTACAGGAACGAAGCGGGCGTGGGGGAAGCGATCCGACGGTCGAGCCTCGATCGCTCCGAGATCTTCGTCACCACGAAGCTTTGGAACAACGAGCAAGGCTACGAGAGCGGGCTTGCTGCCCTCGACAAGTCGCTCGACCGCCTCGGACTTGACTACGTCGATCTGTATCTCATCCATTGGCCGAAGCCTCACTTGACCGAGGACTCTTGGAGAGCAATGGAGACGCTGCGTGAGGCCGGAAAGACCAGAGCGATCGGAGTGTCAAACTTCCATCCGGCGCACCTCGACCAGCTGATGGCGAACGCACACGTTGCTCCCTCCGTCAACCAGATCGAGTTGCACCCGCACCTCCAACAGGGTGCGGTGCGATCAGCGACCGAAGCGATCGGGGCCGTGCCGCAGGCATGGAGCCCGCTCAAGCAGGCCCGTGTGCTCGACGAGCCAGCCCTCGTAGCGATCGGCGAAGAACTCGATGTCACCCCTGCACAGGTCGTGTTGCGCTGGCAGCTCCAAGAAGGCATCAGCACCATTCCCAAGTCAGTGACACGCAGCAGGATCACCACGAACGGGGATGTGTTCTCCTTCTCACTCGACGACGCCCAAATGGACCGCATCCGAGCACTCAATCTTGACGAACGGATCGGGCCCGATCCGGACAACTTCGACTTCTAACCGAAGTTAGCTCTCTCTAGCTGCATCACGCGGCTGTCAGCTGGGGTTGGCGTGGTAGCGTCGTTGGACGAAGCCTGGAGGTGCAGATCGTGTCCGAGTACGAGACAGAATTCCCGTCGCTGAATCCAGATGATCCAACGAAGGACATGTGGAAGACGAAGCGTGCGGATCTGCAAGGCGATCGACCGCCAGGACTTATCGAGCTTCAGCGATACGAACTAGGCATCGCATCCTCGGGTATCGCAACGTTCATGGGTCGACCCGTAGCAATGACCCCTGCCGATCTCAAGGCGGCGGAAGTTGACGTTGCGATGCTTGGCGCATCCATGGACTTCTCCACGGGCATGCGTGGCGCCGCATTCGGTCCGAGGGCAATTCGGGCCAACCATGTCTATCTACCCACGATCGCCACCGGGCTTACACACACACACGTCAGGGG
>JBPCTY010000043.1:0-5533 GCA_051011415.1 Acidimicrobiia bacterium | reverse complement strand
CAAGAAGGGTCTCAGGATCGTTTGGCAACTCGGCCTCGGCTGGATCGGCGTTCAGGCCGAGCCTGCCTGTCTCAAGAGACCTCAGAGCCTTCTGAAGCGCCTCGTGGAAGGTTCGGCCAATAGCCATTGCCTCGCCGACCGACTGCATCGATGTGCCGAGGATCGGTTCAACCGAGGGGAACTTCGAAAAGTCGAACCGCGGAATCTTGACCACGATGTAGTCGAGAGCGGGCTCGAATGACGCTGGTGTTGCACCGGTGATGTCATTTGCAATCTCGTCGAGTGTGAACCCGACCGCAAGCATCGCTGCCATCTTTGCGATCGGGAAACCGGTTGCCTTCGAGGCAAGCGCAGACGACCGGGAGACTCGTGGATTCATCTCGATGACGATGCGGCGACCTGATGCAGGGTCAACCGCGAACTGGACGTTCGATCCGCCCGTCTCGACACCGATCACCCTCAGACAGGTAATCGCGTCGTCGCGCATCTCCTGGTACTCACGATCCGAGAGCGTCATTGTCGGAGCAACGGTTATCGAGTCTCCGGTATGGACGCCCATGGGATCCAGATTCTCAATCGAACACACAATGACGGCATTGTCCGCGTTGTCTCGCATGACTTCGAGCTCGAACTCTTTCCACCCGAAGACGGACTCTTCGATGAGGACTTCTCCAACGGGCGAGGTGTCGATCCCATTGGCAACGATCCGGTCGAACTGAGCCCAATCGTATGCGAGCCCCGTTCCGCCGCCACCGAGGATGTAGCTCGGTCGAATCATCACAGGGAAGCCGAGAGACTCCGCGGCGGAGCGAGCGTCCTCGAGCGACGTGACGTAGTGAGCCGCCGGAGTTTCGAGACCCGCTGCCTCCATGACCTCCTTGAATCGCCCCCGGTCCTCCGCTGCCTCGATGGCATCGAGCGAGGCACCAATGAGTTCGATACCGAGCTCCTCAAATACGCCGAGCTCAGCGAGTTCCATCGTTACGTTCAACGCTGTTTGGCCGCCCAGAGTTGGAAGCACGGCATCGGGCTGCTCCTTGCGCAGGATTTGTGCCACGACGTCCGCCGTGATCGGTTCGATGTAAGTCGCATCGGCAAATTCTGGGTCAGTCATGATCGTCGCTGGGTTCGAGTTGACGAGCACAACGCGATACCCGAGTTCTCTCAGAACCTTCACGGCTTGCGTTCCGGAATAGTCGAACTCACAGGCCTGCCCGATGATGATCGGGCCCGACCCGATGACGAGGATCGAATCAATATCGGTCCGCTTAGGCATTGGCATCCTCCACGACCTCGACGAACCGATCGAACAGTCGAGATGCATCATTCGGGCCAGGTGCAGCCTCAGGGTGGTATTGCACCGAGAACGCCGTCACGTCGTGGCACTCCAAACCTTCATTCGTGCCATCGTTCAGATTCTGGTGGCTTGCGCTCACGGTTCCGAAGTCAGTCGCGACATGTGATGGCAGCAGTTCAGGGGTCGGAAGACCTTCCATTGCCGGTGGCACGTCGGTGGTCAACGACCAGAGGTCGACGGCGAAGCCATGATTCTGCGATGTGATCTCGACTGACCCATCGGAGAGCCGACGAACCGGGTGGTTGCCACCGTGGTGTCCGAACGGGAGTTTGAATGTCCTCGCACCCAACGCGAGACCGAGAACTTGGTGCCCGAGGCAGATCCCGAAAACGGGCACCTGGCCAAGGAGCTGTCTGACAGACTCCACCTGCGCAACAAGCGGTTCCGGATCGCCGGGTCCATTCGAAAGAAAGACGGCACTCGGTCCGAGACCAAGCACCTCCGCTGCTGACGTCGAGGCCGGTACCACGGTGACGTCAAGACCCCGCGAGGTCATCGAGGAGACAATGTCTCGCTTGATGCCAAAGTCGTATGCAACTATGGAGCCGACCGCATCGCCGTCCGGGATCCTCCGGTAGGCGGAGTCTGTGGTGACCGTGCTGACAAGATCCTGACCCGTCATCAACGGTGCCCCCGCCGCGATTTCGGACAGCTCAGACGCATCAACGTCAGTTCCAAGCGCAACGGGCATGGCACCGTGGTCGCGGATGTGCCGGGTCAGACGCCTCGTATCGATGTCTGAAAGGGCGAGAACACCGCGACGAGCCATGTACTCGTCAATAGTCTCTTCAGCCCTCCAGGACGACGACACCCTGCTGATCGAGCGGGTGACCATACCTTCGGCATGCACGTTGTCGGCCTGATCATCATCCGACGTTGCTCCATAGTTCCCGATGTGTGGTGATGTCATCACAACGACTTGGCCTGCGTACGAAGGATCGGTGAGGATCTCCTGATACCCGGTCATTGCGGTGTTGAAGACAGCCTCGCCCACCCGGACACCTTCGGATCCAAAGGCGGAACCTCTGAACTCCGCTCCGTCGGCGGTGATCAGGATGCCCTCTCTCATGTGGCGCTCCCATGCGTAATGGCACCTTGAAACACGGTGGCGGCCACCATTCCTGTCAGTCCCCGCCCGAAATAGGGAGCGTTCCGTGACTTCGACAGTGTGGTGGTTGGGATCCACTGGGTTTGCGGATCGAAGACCACGATGTTTGCCGGGTTCCCAACGGCCAGCGGGAGACCTTGATCGGGCGCTCCAACGATCGCCGCAGGCGCGATCGACATGCGATCAAAGAAGAGGTCCGGTGTGACTTCGCATGTTGTGGCAAACACTGACGCCGCCCACTCGAGACCCAGGACGCCGTTAGGAGCGTGCTCGAACGGCACCTCCTTCTCGAGCGCAGCGTGGGGTGCGTGATCGGTTGCCAGCACGTCGATCGTTCCGTCAACGAGACCGGCACGGAGTGCAGCTCTGTCCGCCGCGGATCTGAGAGGCGGCATCATCTTGAAGTTCGAATCTGTCGTGGCGACATCTTCGTCGGTGAACATGAGGTGATGCGCGGTCACTTCCGCAGTGACCGCCAGTCCGGATTGCTTGGCCTCTCGGATGAGCGTCACTCCTCTTTCCGTCGAAAGGTGCTGGACGTGGTACCTGACCCCGGTGAGACCTGCCAGCGCTAGGTCTCGTGCGATCACAACGTCATCAGCCTCTCCCGGAATGCCATACATCCCGAGCCGTGAGGACACCGGACCTTCGTGCATGTAGCCGGCTCGACTGAGAGCCGGATCCACTGCATGTTGGGAAACCACGCCGCCGCGTTCTGCGATGTACTCCATCACCAGACGGAGCACAGATGCGTCGGCCACGGAGTCGCCGTCGTCGGTGAAGAGCCTGACACCTGCATCCCACAGCTCGTCGATGTGCGCCATGGTCTCGCCTTTGCGTCCAAGCGTCAGTGCACCGGACGGCACCACGTCGACAAGACCGACCTCTCTGCCTCGTTCTTTGACATGGCGTGCGAGATGGCCGGTATCGGTGGCTGGTTGCGTGTTCGGCATTGCGACAATCGCGGTGTACCCGCCTGCTGCCGCTGTTGCCGAGGCGGAGGCGATGTCTTCCTTCCACTCCTCCCCTGGTTCCCGTACATGCGTGTGGAGGTCAACAAACCCAGGGCCGACCCACGCACCGTCGGCAGCGATCGTGTCTCTACCTTCGAGGTCTTTTCCCAGTTCAGCGATCACACCATCGGCGACGCCTACATCCACCGATGCGACGCCGTCGGCGGTGAGGACCTGGCCGCCCTTCACGACAAGATCATTCATCGTCAACCCCTCCCAACTCGCCGCCAAGCAGTCGGAACAGCACCGCCATTCGCGCGGCGACGCCGTTGGTCACTTGGTTCAGGACAAGAGTCCGTTCATCGTCGGCCACATCGTGTCCTATTTCAACTCCTCGGTTCATGGGCCCAGGGTGCAGCACAACTGCGTCGTCGCTGAGTGCTTCGAATCGTCGATTGGTCATTCCGTACCGTGCGGTGTATTCAGCGAGCGATGGGAAGACCGACCCACCTCCCCGCTCCGTTTGCACCCTCAGGAGATACACGGCATCGAGGCGATCCAGAACCGAGTCAAGATCATGCGAGATCTTCACTGGCCATGCCTCGGGATCGAGGGGAAGCAGCGTCGGTGGACCAACGAGCGTGACGTTCGCTCCCAGAGTGGCCATTGCAAAGATGTCTGACCTAGCGACCCGCGAGTGCCGGATGTCCCCGACGATCGCTATTTCAAGTCCGTCAAGCGAGCCGAAGTGTTGTCTGATGGTGAGACAGTCCAGAAGCGCTTGGGTTGGGTGTTGGTGGGCACCGTCGCCACCATTCACAATCGGAATGTCAAGCCACTCGGATATCCGCCACGGCGCTCCCGTCGCCTTGTGTCGTACAACCATCAGGTCAACGCCCATTGCATGCACGGTCAAGGCCGTGTCCTTCAGGGATTCGCCTTTGGAAAGTGACGACGTGCCTGGTGAGAAGTTCACCGTGTCCGCGGACAGAGCTTTCGCAGCTTTTTCAAATGACATGCGAGTTCGGGTCGAAGGCTCGAAGAACATTGTGGCAACGGTCTTGCCGCGAAGGGCAGGCACCTTCGGGATAGGACGGGTAAGAACCTCGGCGAATTCGTCTGCATCGTCGAGCAGCTCTTCAAGCGTTTGGCGGTCCAGACCTTCGGTTGTGAGCAGATGGTTCACTCCTCGCCCCCGGTGCTCATCCACACGCCGTCTTCGCCGTCAGTTTCGGCGAAGCGCACGGCGACGTGCTCGCTCAGCGAGGTCGGAATGTTCTTCCCGACGTAGTCAGCCCGAATTGGCAACTGACGATGTCCTCTGTCGACCACCACGGCGAGTTGAACCGCCGAAGGTCGTCCGAGATCTGCGAGAGCATCGAGGGCAGCCCGGATGGTGCGTCCGGTGAAGAGCACGTCATCCGCCAACACAACGACTTGGCCGTCGATCGACTCTGGAAGTTCGGTGGGTCCGATACGGGTCTTGGGACGCGTGTCGATATCGTCGCGATACATCCCGATGTCCACGCTGCCGGCCGAGACCTCGCTTCCTGCGATATCCGAGAGGGCAGCCGCGAGCCGATCTGCGAACGGACGGCCCATGGTGGGAATTCCGAGGACGACAACACCGTCCAAGCCGTGGTTGCCCTCGACTATTTCATGAGCAATTCGCCTCGTTGCACGGGCAAGATCGTCACTTGTCATGACCTGGCGCATCGTCACGCAAAGTCACCAGATACGCGGAAACCGTGCGCCACGGCGCACGGCTGTTTGCAAAGCTTCATGTCATCCCATCCTTGTCGGCCTCACGGGACCGGGTTAAAGGTTGTCGATGATGATCGTACTACACGCGTGTGCTTTCACGTCCGTCGGCAATTGCATCGAGTACACCATTCACAAATGAGGGACTTCTGGAGGTCGAGTATGCCTTCGCCAGCTCGACTGCCTGATCGAGGACAACTCCTTTCGGCAGGTCCGTGTACAGCAACTCGAAAGCTCCGAGACGTAGAACGTTGCGATCCACGGTTGGCATCCGTTCGATACGCCAATCCCGCGCAACGGAGGTGATCTCCGCATCCAGATCTTCCCTGTGCTCCCACGTCCCCGATGCCAGTG
>JBPCTY010000042.1:0-18015 GCA_051011415.1 Acidimicrobiia bacterium | reverse complement strand
GTCATCGTTCCAGAAGCACCAGCGAGAATTGTCACCGTCCAGGGAGTCAACCTCGCGTTTCGAGGCCAAGTCCCCGATGTAGAGGCCATTCACACAGTCCCGATTGAGCGGGGCGACACGCGGCTTGCCACTTTGGAAATCTGGGGTGATACGGCACAGTTCACGCCCAGTCAGCTTTCCGCAATCGAGTCAACAATCGCTCCCGTTGGACTTGCTCTCGACAACGATGCAATGGTGCAACGGCTTGCCGGCATCACCATCCAGCGAGAGCGAGTGCGGCTCGCCAGGGAACTACATGATGACGTCGCACCATCGATCGCAAGCGTTGGGCTTGCGCTCGACATGGTGCTGATGACCGATGAGGTTGGGACCGACCAGCGCCGAACACTGGAAGCAACCCGGTCGAATGTGACACGCCTCGTCGACCGCATTCGTGCCCGCGTACAGGATCTGCGAGCCGATCGGAGCGTGAGCATCGTCGAGATGGTGCATGGGCTCGTGGCAGAGGTCGATGCCGACGGACCAACTGTCGTGCTCGAACTCGACGAGCGAACGCCACCGCGCCCGGCGATCGCCATCGAAGTCGCATCGCTCCTGACTGAGGCGTTCCGGAACGCGATCACCCACGCAAACCCGACAGTCATAACAATCGGAGGCCGAATCGACGAAACGAGCGGGCATGTCTTGATACAAGACAACGGGACTGGTTTCGAGGTGTCCAACACTCAGGATGGACGCTACGGTCTCCTCGGAATGCAGGAGCGGGCAGCGCTGATTGGTGCGACCCTCGACGTCGCATCCTCGCCAGGAGACGGCACAACCGTGACTCTCGATTGGACGGAACGAACGTGAGCGAACCGATACGAATCCTCATCGCAGACGATCATCAACTGATGCTCGATGGGCTTCGACAGGCGCTCGACAGCCTCCCGGACATGACGGTCGTGGGAACCGCAGTGAACGGCAAGGATCTGGTCGCACAAGCGCAACTCGGTGGTATCGATGTACTGCTGGTCGATGTCGAGATGCCCGGAATGTCCGGTTTGGCAGCGCTCGATAGTCTTACGAATCCACCTCCGACAATCGTCGTCACAATGCATGCGGCGGACGATTACGGGAGTGCCGCCCAAGAGGCTGGCGCGAAAGGGTTTCTCTCCAAAGGACTGCCCCTCCCAGAACTGGCGACTGCGATCCGTGCGGTCAACGCCGGGCTCGATTTGTACGTCATCGAAGATGCCGATCTCGAGCCGTATCGGAGTCCACAGCTTTCCGTAAGGGCGGAGGCCATCACCGGCCGCGAACGCGATGTCCTTCGCTGCCTGGTCCAGGGGATCTCGTCGACGGAAGACATTGCAGACGAGCTGTACATCTCACAGAAGACCGTGAAGAACCATCTCGCCTCGATATACGAGAAGCTGGGAGTCAACGACAGGGCGCAAGCCGTTGTCGAGGCGATGAAGCTCGGGCTTGACAGGGACTGGGAGTAGCCAGACGGCAATCTTGAATGGGTCGAAAGACCCATTAAGGTTTCGCCCCATTTGCCGTAACTTGATGTACGGATCGCCTTGTACTTAGGAGGTACACATGCTTCGTCTGTGGACGGCCTTCCAGAGCCGAATCGTACGTGAGGAAGAGGGAGCCAGCATGGTGGAGTACGCTCTGCTTGTGGCACTCATCGCAATCGTGGCAATCGTCGCGATTATCCTCGTCGGTAGCGCAGTTAGCGAAAAGTTCGACACCGTTCAGGATTCGTTGAACAACAACTAGCAACCGATAGAAGCCAACAGTCAGGAAGGGAGCGCACAGGCGCTCCCTTTCTGCTATTTCAGGTCAGCGTGAACAGCTACGCGGCAAGGGCTACTGCAGTCTCTTTCAGAGCTGCGCTGCCTCCTGGGACCGGTGGATGTGTCAGAACCTGCTGTCAGGGGCGCCCGTAGACGATGAAGTACTCATTCTCAGCCCGATTGATCCAACCATCCTGTGCAAGCACCTCGGCCAACGACCAGTCGATCTGGACAAGGGCCACATCGATCCCCCAGCGTTTGAACGCCTCTCGATAGTCGCCGGACCTTGCGTTGCGATACTCCATGAAGTGATCCAGGTCATATAGCTCGGCACGATCATCGATGTAGACCAGCCGTTCAGGCCATTCGGCGTAGATCAGATATCCACCTTCTCCGTCTCCGTGAAACGCCCGGTCATCCCCAAGCGCCTCAACGAGCTCTGGCGTTGGGAACCTGCTCTCTTCAAGCACGCCTAGCGGATTTACGAGCATTGGCAGCAGAATCAGTAGACCGACGACTGCAGCAAATCCACCAACGACCGCACGCGACATCCGTCCAGCCGAGGATTTCAGCTCCGGTATGGCCAATGCAGCCCAAGGGATGAGAACGATTGCTGCAGGAAACACTGCTCGCCGTGAGCTCACACCGAGAATGACAAACGGGATGATCACAATCAGGTCTCGCATCGTGATCTTTCCTCGAATTGCTGCGATCAGCAGACCAAAGATGATGAGGAGAAACGGAGCCTGCACGATGTCGACGAACTCTGGCGGCTGCCACTCCTCCATCAGCGCAAGCGTGTCACGAGCGCCAAGGAACTCAACGGCTACTTTCCACGTGCCGAATCCATGAGCCGTGGCCAATGAAGCGACTGCGGCGCCGATCCCTGCAAAGAGCAGCCTGCGATCTCTCGTTCGGAGAAGTTCGAGGATGATGAGGGCGGCGCCAATAGCCCAGGATCCATGGACACCGGCCCAGATCCACATGATCGGCACAACCGTCCACAGAAGCTTGTCCCGGTGTTGCAATACGACGACAAGAGCTGCTGCCAGCGCATAGGAGAACAGGACTGGTCTTGGCTGGATAAATGGCCCCATTAACCACACGGCCAGCAGGAGAACAAGTGCGGTGTTGATTGGCGACCTGGTTCCTCGATACACGGCGAGACCGAGAAAAAGAACCGTGACGGATCCCACAATCAAGACCATCCAGTTTGCCCATGCAAGCCCACTGAACGTCGATTCCAGGGACGCATAGAGCAACTCGACCAACCACGACTGCGTCCGCCACTCGGCACCGAGGAACGTGTAGGAGAATGGATCAACGGTCAGGACTTCGCCTGCGGTTGCTTGTGCCTCACCAGCTCTGACGTGCCAGAGAAACGAGTTGTCGCGGATTGCCCTCGCTGCGAGCACCGCCACAACGAAGAGTGGAATGAGCGGCGCAACATGCACCAGCCTGGGACCAGATTCCTTGGCAACCCCAGCCGGGGTGTCCTGGGACACGACGTACTAGAGAATTGTCGAGATGCTGAGCGCAGCTGGCCCGAGAATCACGATGAAAATCGAAGGAAAGATGCAGAGCAGCATTGGGAAGATCATCTTCACCGGAGCCGCGAACGCCTTCTCTTGAATCCTCTGGCGACGACGTACTCGCATCTCCTCTGCCTGGACACGCAGCATCCTGGCGATTGAGACCCCGAATTGGTCAGCCTGGATCAGAGCGAGAATGAATGAGTCGAGGTCATCAACATCGGTTCGATCAGCCATGTTTCTCAACGCTTCATGACGGGACACACCAACTCGTGTCTCCTGAAGCATTCGCTGGAATTCCTTGGACAGTTCGCCAGGAACGTTGTGCACAACACGACCCATGGCAGCTTCAAAGCCGAGGCCAGCTTCGACAGAGATCACGAGCAGGTCGATGATGTCCGGGAGCTGCTTCTCCATCTCTTTTCGACGATCGTCGATAGCTCGGTTGAGCGACGCCTCCGGGCCAAAGAACCCAATGACGATCAGCAACCCGCCGACGACGAGCTTGAGCATTGCGCTGCTCATCAGCGGTACAGCGAGGAATGCAAGAACAAGACCAACCGCGAATGCAATGATCCGCACGGCAGCCCAAGTATTGCCGTCCATTCGCTCTGCCCAGCCGGCAAGCACAAGCTTGTGCTGCGCTTTGGCTACCCACCCTGTTGGCGTGAAGCGAAGCGCAAACCGGCCAAGACCCTGCATGACAGGCGCAACGGCCCGCTCTGAGAAGTCCTGTTCGAGAACGTCGCCGCGTGTGTTGAGGCTTGCGAGTCGGTTACCCGAGTTCTTTTGTGCCTTGAGTACGCCGCCACCGATGTAGAGAACGAGTGCGAGCACCGTTACCGATACGGAGATGACGACGAGCAAGAGAGGATCCATCAGGCATCCACCTTCACAATGCGCGACATCCAGAAGATGCCGATTCCGATAAAGACAAGTCCACCGGCAAGAAGCAACCAACCGATTGTGCTTTCAAGTAGTGGCGCCATGTACCCCGGGTTCACGATGTTGATGAACACGAAGAGGAAGATTGGCAGCAGCGCCAACACAATCGCTGAGATGCGGCCTTCAGCGGTGAGCGCCTTCATCTCACGACGGAGGCGGTTGCGTTGCACCATGGTCTCGGAAGTCGTCTGCAGCACCTCTGCCAGGTTTCCGCCGACCTCACGCTGAATGCCGATGGCCATCACGGCCCATTCGAAGTCCTGCGAGTTCATCCGAAGTGCGATGTCCTCAAGCGCATCGTTGATCGGACGACCAAGACGAATCTCAGCCATCGCACGACCAAACTCTCGGCGTGTCGGTTCTGGAGCTTCTTCACCTACCGCTTCGACTGCCTGCAGGAGCGAGTAGCCGGCCCGCAGCGAGGTCGCAAGCAGATTCAAGGTGTCAGGCAGCTGCGACTCGAACTTCTTCCGAGTCCTTGCGGCAACCTGGTTTACGAACATGAGGCTCCCAATAAGGATGAACGCAGCTCCCGCAATACCCCAGACGAACGACTGGGTAATCGCAGTGAGGAGTACGAAGGTGAGCATCGCAACCAAGATTGCCGCAACAATTGCTTCACCCGGCTTGAGCGGCAGGTTCGCCTGCTCAAGCGCTGATTCAATCATGTTCGTGGCGCCACGCGAATCGGCAGCCGTTTCGGCTGACCGAGCGGCTCGCCTCAGGAACCCAAACTTCCCGAAGAGACCCTTCTTCTCGGTCGATTCGGTTCCGAGACGGTTCTCAACGCGGCTGGTCGTACGCGTCTTGCCGAACAGAATGACGATCAGCAGGAATACTGCGACCGAAGCTGCGACCGCCGCCAGCAGGAGCAACGTGTCTCCGGAGCCTCCGGAGTCGTCGCTCTGCGCGAGTGCTGGCGTCGCAAAGAGCGCGACGTACAGACCAGCGGCGAGTGGAAGGAGTTTCCTCATCGGCGTGCGAATGCTTCCGGGCTGAACAACTCTGCCGGCAGGTTGATCCCGTAGTTCTCAAGATGCTCTGAGAACGCTGGACGGATTCCCGTCGCCTTCAACCTTCCAACGTACTTGCCGTTTTCATCCACTCCCATGCCGTAGTCGAAGAGCATGAGGTCCTGGAGCGTGATGATGTCACCCTCCATACCAACAACCTCTGTCACGTGCGTCACTCGGCGGGTTCCGTCGCGGAGACGATGGATGTGTACGACGAGATCGAGCGCAGAAGCGACCTGCTCACGGATAGCTCTCACCGGTAGGTCCATACCCGCCATCAACACCATCGTCTCGATACGAGCGAGTGTGTCACGTGGTGCGTTGGAGTGAACGGTTGTCAAGGAGCCATCGTGTCCGGTGTTCATGGCTTGGAGCATGTCAAGCGCCTCGCCGCCACGAACCTCACCCACAATGATGCGGTCAGGCCGCATACGTAGCGTGTTGCGGACCAGATCTCGGATCTTCACCTCTCCCTTGCCTTCAAGGTTTGGAGGCCGTGACTCAAGCGTGAGCACGTGGGTCTGGTTGAGTTGCACCTCGGCAGCATCCTCAACGGTGATGATGCGCTCATTCGCAGGAATGAAGTTCGACAAGACGTTCAGCAGCGTCGTCTTTCCAGAACCAGTGGCTCCAGACACGATGACGTTGAGACGTCCCTCGACACAACGCTTCAGAAGGCCAGCAACCTGCTCACTCATCGAGTCGTTCGCTACGAGATCGTCGACCGTGAACGGGTCGACCGCAAACTTACGAATCGTGACGTAGGGGCCGCCAATGGCAAGCGGGTGGATGATGGCATTCACACGAGACCCGTCAGGGAGGCGTGCATCAACCATCGGGTTGGACTCATCGATACGACGACCGACCTGGCCGACGATCTTTTCAATGATTCGTTCGAGGTGGTTGGCATCGACGAACCGGGTCTCCGTCTTCGTAATGCGTCCGGATCGCTCAACCCACACTGCATGTGGACCGTTCACCATGACCTCGGTGACTTCCGGATCAGCGAGATACGGATCGATTGGGCCATAGCCCAGTACGTCATCCGCGATCTCCTGGAGCAGCGCCAGCCTGTCCGCCCGTGCGAGCGGCACTGATTGCTCCTGTTCGAGAGCCCATTCGAGCATCTCCATGACACGGAGCTTCAGCTCCGCATCGGACATCTGTGCGTTGTAAAGCGTTGGACCGAGACCCTCGACGACCTTGTAGTGCAGCTTGCGCCGCAGGTCGGATTTGACCTCTGCTCTTTGCGTATCCGACGATGTGTCGGCCGATTTCGCCGCTTTGACCCTGTCTGCGAGGCTCATGTCGTCGTCCCTTCCTCCGAGTGTTCGCTCAACCGGTTACTTGAACCAGCCGCGCTTCTCTTCCTGCTGCGGCTCATCAACCGCATCGCCATCCAACACCAGCGACGCAACTCCTCTGAGGTCCTTAGCCACCCTTGACCTCGGATAGAGACTGACCACCGGTTCACCTTCGTTGACGGCTCGTGGCACGAGCTTGTCCGAGCTCACTGCGGCCTGTACTTCAAGACCCAGTGACCGTTCCAACTCGTTGATGTCGAGTCTTGCCTTCGAATTCACACGATTCAAGATGAGTTTGATTTTCTCGAACGGGAATTTGATGAGCTTGAGAGTGTCCAACGCAAGCTTTGCGTTCTTCACGGCTGGTAGATCCATATCCACCACAAGCAATACGACATCGGACCGCTCCAGGATCGAGAGCACTGGCTCATCGAGGAATGGAGCGGTATCAATGACGACATAGTCGAACATCCGCTTGAGCATGCCAAGCGTCTTTACAACAACTTGTGTTGATACTTCATCGGCAAGCGATGGCTCAAGTGGCGCCGAAAGCACCCGCATACCCGACGAATGTGTCGCCAGAAGCGAGTCGAGCAGTTGCTCATCAAGCTTGTCGATGTCCCGCGCCGCATCGACGATCGTGTGCTGCGGCTCGACCTGGAGCGAGATACAAATGTCTCCAAATTGGAGGTCGGCGTCCATCACAACAATGCGCTCAGGGGTTCCCGACATCATTGCGAGGGCAAGCGACACGTTCGAAGACGTCATCGTCTTCCCTGCGCCACCTTTCGGCGACATAATCGTGACGACCTTGCCGATCTTCGTTTTCGGAACAAACTCACGGCCCCGAGTCGCTTCGGCTTTCTCGACGTGACCGAGCATCGAATCGATCTTCGACTGATTCAGCGGTGCGTCGACGACATCTTTGAAACCAACACGAATGGCTGCTCGCAGCACATCGGTCGTGAGACCGTCTGCGACAAGCACAATTGGCAATGCGGGTTGGATGTCGAGCAAAAGGCTTGCTTCGTTCACGCCCGCTTCATGTGCGAACCCTGGCCCGATGATGGCAAGTTCGATGCCCTCTTCCACCAGTTTGCGTTGCGCATCTGAGATGTTGCGAGCCTGATAGACCTTGTGGCCGTCCAGAAGGGATACGGCGGCGTCCATCGCCGCCGTATCCGTGTCGACTACGAGAATCGACCTCGTGGAATCAGTTTCCTGTGCCACTACTCACCAAGCTCAGTTCTTCTTCGAGTCGATCGAGGAGACCGAAGATGTCATCCACAACGACCACCTGGCTGTCGTATGGCACGTAATCGCCTGCGGGTAGCAGTGACAACGCGATCGTCGAGTACTGGCGTGCCCATTCGATCTGCTCTGCCTCCTGTGGAGTCACCTCGAACACAACTACCCCAGCGACCGGAATCAGACCTGACTCAAGAGGAGCGGGACGGGTGTCTTCACCAACCGCGAGCACCTGGACGTTCTGAAGAATCGTCTGAGTCAGCTCGTATGAGCCTGCGATCGCAGAACCAAGGTTGCCAGGAAGCGTCGTCGTTGTGGCACCGTCGGTGCCCTCATCCGGCGCTCCTTCCTCAGCTCCTGCTTCAACCTCGATCTCGATCAGCAGGTTGCGGAGCTCATCATTGGAGATGATTCCGAGGTAGTCCTGCGGACTGATCGATGCTGACGCAAGGATGTTGACATTGTCACCAGGGCGAATGAATCCACCGGAGGCTCCAGCGATATCGATCGGAATCGAGATCGCGACCTTTCCTGGTGCGATGGCATCCTTCAGACGTTGCTGAAGATCGCGGGTGTCTGCGAATGATTCTGTGGTGATCACCTGGCCCACCGAAATGGGTCCTGTGGCGACCTTGCCGTCGAGGACGGCGTTCAGATCATTCGGGTTATCGGGACATCCGACTTCGTTCGGGTTGCCGTCGGCATTGTCGCCAACTGCTCCCGTACAAATGATCGATGATCCCTCGAACACCACATATTCACGCAGGGCCGTGCTGCCCTCAATAAGCGGGCGAGCATCCTCCCCTGGTGTGCCTGCGATGATCTGCTCGCTCGCGCGATACACACCGACTTCTGCAATGTCCGAACGAATGTCTTCTTCGACTCCCGTCAAGTACTGGTAAATGGCGAATCCTGAGATTGCCGCTAGCGCTACTGCGATGATGAGAACCAGAGTTCGCCGGCCCATGTCAGTCGCTCCTCCCCATGATGTTCAACGACTTCAGCTCGCGAGGAACATATCCATCCCAAGCGCGGCGATCGAAGGTTGGCACATAACCCCATTGGGGGTCAAGGACCTGGACCTCAGGTGCGGCCGATACCGCGTTCCTTGAGCTCCTGCAGGATTGCCTCGAGCGAGGAGTCTGCGTTGAAACTTGGTGCTTCTGCAGTTTCTTCCTCACGCTCGAATTCCCTTCGGCGAGGCCGTGCTGGCTTTCGTTCGCTCCACGACGAGCGTTCCTCCCATTCTGGAAGAGCCTGCTTGATTGACAGACTCACTCGTCGTCTTTCGGCATCGATCTCGGTGACCTTGACCTTTACTTCCTGGCCAATCGAGAGCTCGAGTTCAGGGCTTTCAACATGGTGCGTAGCGATTTCGGAAACGTGGACTAGTCCCTCGACACCCTCGCCAACACTGACGAACGCTCCGAAGGGCACCGTCTTGGTGACCTTGCCATCCACGATGGTTCCCACAGCAGCGTCTCGTGCGAATGTCTCCCACGGGTCTTCTGCGGTCTGACGGATCGAAAGCGAGATTCTCTCGCGGCCGTAGTCGACCTCCAGAACCTTCACCTTGACCTTGTCACCAACGGTGACGATTTCACCGGGATGATTGACGTGTCGCCATGACAGCTCAGAGACATGGACAAGTCCGTCCATGCCGCCAAGATCGACGAAGGCGCCGAAGTTGACAACGCTGGAGACAACGCCTTCACGAACGTCGCCTTCCTTGAGGTCGGCGAGGAACGCATGACGCTGTTCGGCTTGCTCTTCTTCAAGGTACGCACGACGGGAAAGGACAACGTTGTTGCGATTCCGGTCGAGCTCAATGACCTTCGCCTCGATCGGTTCGCCAACAAATGGCTGGAGATCGCGAACACGTCGGAGATCGACGAGAGAGGCTGGAAGGAAGCCACGCAGACCGATGTCGACGATAAGACCACCCTTGACAACCTCGATGACCTGTCCAGACACCGTGCCGCCTTCGTTCATGATCGTTTCGATGCGGCCCCATGCGCGCTCATACTGCGCACGCTTCTTCGAGAGCACAAGACGACCCTGGTCGTCTTCCTTCTGGAGCACGAGAGCCTCGATCTCGTCACCGATCTGCACGATGTCAGATGGGTTCGAGTTATTGCGAACGCTGAGCTCGTACGGAGGAATGACGCCTTCTGACTTGTACCCGATGTCAACGAGCACCTCATCAGGGTCTACACGGACGACAGTTCCGGCGACGATGTCGCCTTCCTTGAACTCAAAGACCGTTTGCTCAACTGCTGCCGCAAAGTCATCCGCTGTCAGATCGTTCGGGACGTCGCCGATGTCCTTCGGCGCACTTATGGCAGGACGTTCGGCGCGGGGGCTTGGTACGACCTCGACGCTTCCCTCCTCAGCGGCCTCAGCGGTCGACTCGTCGGCAGCAGGTGCTGCTGCGTCCGGAGCGTCGGCCACGGTGTCGGTTTCATCAGTCTGAGCGGGCTGCGTATCCGTGGATGCGTCTTCGACCGTCACGTCTGGGGTTTCCTCAGTCGATTCCTCGGCTGGGGCTTCTGGGGTTTCCTCAGTGATGGTTTCGACGGCTGGTGCCTCAGAAGCAGAAGCCTCTGGGGTCTCGGTGGTTTCGACAACAGCTTCGTTCGTGCTGTCGATCTCGTTGTCAATGGGCATGTAGGGGTTGGTCTCCTTGGATACGTGTTTGCTTTCGAGCGCGCGAAAAGGCGTGGAAAGCACTCGTAGCGTATAGGTGCATCGTGGCAAAGCGCAACAAGAACGGCCGCTGCCCTCGACCTCACGCCTCAACGATGCTGAGAATCCCCTCGGACAAGTCAGGGCGGGCTTTCACAGCCTCAATGTGCGGCGTCTGCGAGCGTCCGACCCGTCGCGTAGCTCACCTTGAGCGGGACCGAAAGCTCCACGACCCCCTCCATCGTCGCAATGGTCATATCGGTGACCTCGTCGAGTTCACTATCTGGGATCTCGATGACGAGCTCATCATGAATCTGGAGCAGCATTGCCGCCTGTGAGCCCTTTGCGGTCAGTGTGCCGTCGAGCTCAATCATCGCCTTCTTGATCACATCGGCCGCTGAACCCTGAATCGGGGCGTTGAGCGCCATCCGCTCCCCCATCTGCCGCTCTCGCGTGCTCCGGCTGTGCAGCTCGGGCAAATACCGTCTGCGACCCAAGATCGTCGTGGTGTAGCCAGTGGTTCGCGCCTCGTCCACGATTCCGGCCATATAAGCCCTCACATCCGGGAACTGGACGAAGTACTCATCTATGTGCCTTTGCGCCTCGCTCCGGTCAATGTCGAGGCGCTGAGCTAGCCCGTAGGCCTCCATTCCATACAAGAGCCCGAAATTGATCATCTTGGACGTTCGCCGCATGTCGTCGGTAACGGCGTCCAATGGAACATCGTTGACCCTCGCTGCGGTTGCAGCGTGGATATCGATGTCCGCATCGAACGCTTCGATCATCCCAGGGTCCTGACTCAGATGGGCAAGTATTCGGAGTTCGATCTGGCTGTAATCGGCAACAAGGAAGGAACGTTCGGCTGGCGTCACAAACGCCTCCCTGATTGCTCTTCCTTCATCTGATCGCGCAGGGATGTTCTGAAGGTTTGGTTGTTCCATCGAAAGCCGCCCGGTGGCAGCCCCGGTCTGATTGAACCGGCCGTGGAGTCTGCCGTCGTCTGCGACCAGGCCCAGCAGGGAAACCACATAGGTGGATCGAAGCTTGTCGAGCTCACGAAATGCGAGCAGCTTCTCGACAATCTCGTGTTCGCCCTTGAGTTTCTCCAGAACTGAGGCATCCGTAGAGGGGGCGCCCTTTGGTGTCTTCTTCAGGATTGGCAAGCCCAACTGATCGAAGAGAATCTCCCTGAGCTGAAGTGTCGAATTGACGTTGAAAGACCGACCGGCGAGACCGTGGATGTCTTCTTGCAACTGGGCAATCCGAACTTCGAGATCTTCCCCGAAGGCCGTAAGGAAGGCAACGTCAAGGCCAATGCCTTCATCTTCCATTGCGGCAAGCACTCTGGTCAGGGGTAGCTCGATCGCCGTGTAGAGCTCGGTCGCTCCCCGTGCCTCCATCTGCGATCGAAGAGGTTCCGTGAGGCCCGACACCGCAATGGCCCTTCTGGCTGCGGTTTCGAGATCAAGCTTTGGTTCGTCAAAGCTGAATGACCCTTGGTCATCTGCAGCAGATCCGCCGTCGATACTGCCGACTTCGATACCAAGTTCCTTGTAGGCAAGGTCCTCCAAATCTGGTGCACGCTGAGCGGGATTGATGAGCCAAGCAGCCAGCATTGAGTCGAAGGCAATGTGCGGAAGCGGAACATCGGCCTCTGCGAGGGCACGAAGCAAAGGTTTTGCGTCGTGTACGACGATCTGTGTTTCGTCGGACAGCGCAGGAGCGGCTATCTCCAGCGGTAGGTACACAGCCGGGTCTCCAGCGACGACGAGCCCGGCAAGAGCCTCGTCGTCCCATACTGGTTCAACCACGAGGGCGTCTCCATCAAAGTTGTTGATGTCGGCCGCAGCGGTGGCCGTCGTCACCTCAACATCCTCAAGCACGTGTGTCGCCGCGGCGACGCCGCCCAGTTCCTCGAGGCGTTGCCAAAGGGAGCGGAAGGCCAGTTCGTCGAACAGCATCCGGACTCGATCGCGATCGAACGGTTTGAGATCCAGATCGGAAGGTGCAACCTCTTCGATCGGTGCGTCGGAGACCATCGTCATGAGTGAACGGTTCAGGAAGACTTGATCGCGGGCGGCCTCGAGGTTCTCCCTGAGCTTGGGGGTCATTGAGGCAAGGTCGTCGTACAGCTCCTCCAGCGATGCGTACTGGTTGATGAGCTTGGCCGCAGTCTTCTCTCCTACCCCCGGCACACCAGGGAGGTTGTCCGATGAGTCTCCTCGCAGGGCTGCGTACTCGACGTAACGGTCTGGCCCGATGCCATATCGATCCACGATCCATGCGGGGGTTGCGTGCACCGTGTCGGAGATTCCGCGCCTGGTGTAGAGCACCGTCACATCGGCAGACGAGAGTTGGAACGCGTCACGATCCCCCGTGACAACCACAACGTCAAAACCCTCTTTGCGGCCAGCCACGACCAATGTCGCGATCAGATCATCCGCCTCGTACCCGATTAGATCTACCTGGGGGATCTCCATTGCCTCGAGCACATCGCGGATGAGTGGAAGCTGACTCCTGAACAGGTCGGGCGCCGTCTCCCGGTTCGCCTTGTACTCGCGGTACTGCTCCTTGCGGAATGTTGGTTCTTTGCGGTCCCATGCCACAGCGATCGCATCGGGGGCCTCGTCGTCCATCAGCTTGATGAGCATCGAGGTAAAGCCAAAGACCGCGTTTGTCACCTGTCCGGATGGTGTTGCGAGATCGGGTGGCAGCGCATAGAACGCGCGGTATGCCAATGAATGTCCGTCGAGAAGCGCAAGCTTGGCCATTCCGGGCACAGTAACGGCTCGGTGAGACGTGCGTCCCGGGTGCGTCTATATCAGGGCTCGAGGTGGATCGGTGTGCCGTTGACCTGAGCGGTCCAGGTCGTCCGATCGTTCGGTGAGTCTGCAAAGTTGTAGTCAACGAGTGCCCAACAGGCCGCTCCGGAGCACGTGTGTCCCGGAGGGATCTGGAATCGGATCTCAAGCCAATCACCGTTGTAGATCTGACTCGTCGAATTGGTTGCGGTGGTAAGCCCGCAACTCCCACCCGCCCAGTTGCCATCAGGATTCAGCGCGCCATCGGACGTCCACGCGCCCACGTTGCCGTTCTGATCGGTCACCCGAACCGTGCAGTCGATGCCTGCGAGAGCACCACGGAACAACAGATGCGAGAGTCCTGTCGCATCACCGGGGTCGTACAGGCCAAGCTGAAGCTCTGTGCCGGCATAGATCTCATCGACGCGCACGATCTTGAAGACAGGAGCAGAGTTGTCCTTGTTCATCCAGAGCGACATCGCACCGAGGCCATAAACAGCCACGTTGGACGTCCCTCCGACGCTCGCACGAATCGCAAACGCCGAAATCGCATCCTCGTTCCCATCAACCGATACCTCAAGTACGTAGATGCCAGAGGTTGCGGTCGGACATCCTGAGAGATTGACCCAGGTATTCACTCCGAATCCTGCGGCACGACCACCCTGGCCGTCGTAGTAGAACGTTTGGCTGCACACAGGCGCCGAAGCCGCCGAGTTGTCCTGCCAGTTGTTTGGCGTGCTATCGGGGGCGTAGAGCTCAAAGGTCATCAAGAACGAGGTTTCTCCAGCTCGGTCTCCGGTGTCGACGTCCACTGCTGATCGCGGCAGATGCGTACCGTCGTAGATGCCCACCACGATCGCTCCTGTTTGCCCCTCAGGAATGTCCACCGCGTAGTAGTACGCAGGATCCCTGAACTGCTCGAGATCACCGGAGCCCACATTCGGAGATCCGCTGCACGACGTATAGCCGCATCGAGTTGAGAACGGATCGCCGTCCTGCTTGCGACGCGCCTCGCCATTGATGGCAACCCAGAGTTGGTCCGCGCCGCCATTGCCTCCGAGTTGGGCGTCATCGCTTCCGAGCTTGAGAGGAGGGAGCTGCTCGGCCACTGCGGTGCCGGATATTGTGATCGGACTCGGTCTGAACGCACGCATGAAGAACGTGTCGATCTGATCGGTGACGGTCACCCTGAGTTGGTTCGGGCTTGCTGTCTCAGCTGGTACCACCGAAGTCCCCGTTCCGCCCGTATATCCCGCACGGCCGGCAATATCAAGTGCCGTGTCGTACGCAGGCTCCCCCGGTGCCAGCGTTGCAGTTCCGGATAGTGGCATGTAGACGACACCCGCAAGAGCGGCTGACTCTGCTGCCTTGCGCGCCTCGAGCCTGTTGTAGGCGATCCATCCGTAGTCGACGGCAAACACCGCCATTCCCATCAGCGTGATCAACCCGACGGCCATCAGGATCATGACGGCGCCGCGTTGCGACTCCATCCGGGTGCGGATGTGTAACTGCAGCCTGCGAAGCTGATTGGTCATTGCTAGTTCCCTACGTCGAACTGCAGTGGCTCAAGTCGAAGGCTGGTCTCTTCGATCCAGCAGGTCGAGGTGCGGAGCGCCCTGGTGCAATCCCTGTCTCCGCCCGGGATTACGCCTGTGATCCAATTGTGTGCAAAGTAGACCTTCACACCAATGGTGTCGAGGTCACCGACCTTCACGCTTCGCTCGTCGGGCCTCCATGTCCAACCGTTGTAGTTGGCTGGGGTTGAGCCTTGGGGACAGGGCGACCAGTCGCACTGTGTGGGGTCAGGGGTGTAGGTGTACTCATAGAAGTTCAACTCACTGGTCGGGTTCCCAGCGGCGTTCACCTCGAAGATCTCAACGAATTTGACGATTCCGACGCCCCCGTTCGGGAGTTGGTCAACCTCGGAGCCGATGGTCTCCAGAACGAACAGATCGACATCGATATCGTTTCCGACCGCTGCTCCAACTCGTCCACCAGCCTGGGTCGCATCATCGACAACGGTGCGGTTATAGAACGCAAGCCCAAGCTCGATGATGCCGAACAGCAACGCGACAAAAATCGGAAGGATGATCGCAAACTCGACCATGGTTGCGCCGGTTTCGCGCTTGCGACGGGCACTCATTCGGTTGGCTCCAGACGCATCACTGCCGTCTCCCTCCAGCAGTTGGCTGGCACTACACAGGAGACATCACTGAGTATGTAGCCGGTCCCCAGGATCCAGTCGTGGCCGTAGTAGACCTTGACACCAAGCGAATCGAGGCCGCCGTCAAGTCGCGTGTCACGCAGAGAAGGCTTCCATGGTCCATGCGCCGCTTCAGTTGCCGGACAAGGGATCCAGTTGCACGCGGCGGGGTTCGAATCGTATTGATACAGATAGGTGTTGGTTGCGGTGGGGTCAGGGGATCCATCGCTGTTCACCCGGTAGACCTGTGCTCGGAGGACCTGCCCATCTCCATTCGCCGGAAGCTTTGCAAAGGACTGTTCGAGTGCCTCAAGGATCCTGAGGTCAGCATCCTCGGCCTGCCCAAGGGAAGAACCTGTGCGAGCCGCCGTTTGGACACCGTTGTCGACCAGAAGCTTCTCACGGAAAGCAAAGCCCATCTCGACCATTCCGACCACGAGCAGTGCCAACAACGGCAGCACAAAGGCGAACTCGACCATGGCGACGCCACGCTCGGACTTGATCCGTCCCCGGATGAAGTTCATCTGTCCCCTTCTCAGAACTACAGAGAGTAGCAGATCCACTACTCGCTGTCACTACCCAGTTCGCATCCGACGTGCCGAGCGTAGCTCTCTACTCCACAGCCGCGCGGCTTTGCTCGCAGAGACGAGAACACGTCTCGTGCTCCTATCATCCCGCCCTTGCCGGGATGGCGGAACGGTAGACGCGGCGGACTCAAAATCCGCTGGGCGCAAGCTCGTGTGGGTTCGAGTCCCACTCCCGGTACTGCACCACGACGCTTACGCCTGTCGGTGCGTGACTCGCATCCTGTGTCGACACGATCGCCGAGAATCTCGAGAACTATCTTCGGACGACCGCATTGGCTAGTTCGTCGACAAAGCCCGCCAGCGACTCCTTCGCCTGTTCGTTGGTCTCGGCCTGGAGCACTCGGCGCACTATCGCAGAGCCGAGTATCACTCCGTCACCCTCGAGAGCCGCAGCACCGGCTTGAGCTGCATCAGCGATGCCGACTCCGAACACGATCGGCGCATCCGTAACAGACCGAACCGAAGCCGCAAGCGATGCGATGTTCGACGATCCCTCGGTTCGTTCTCCCGTAACGCCAACCTCTGCGACCGCATAGACGAACGCAGGATCGGCACTGGCGAGCTGGGCCAACCGGTGAGCGCCCGTTGTGGGAGCCGCAAACAAGGCCATTCCCAGGCCAGCTCGCTCCGCCTCGACAAGAAAGGGACCAGACTCGTCCGTTGGCAGATCAGCGAGGATCACTCCGCTTGCTCCGGCCTCGGCCACTTTGGCGAAGAATCGGTCGATTCCGTTGCGGAGCACAGGGTTCACATACGTCATGACGATCACCGGCTTGCCGGTAGAAGATGTGATCCTGCTCACGATCTCGAGCGCCACATCGACCGTTACACCAGCGTCCAACGCGATCTCTCCTGCCTCCATGATGACCGGACCATCCATGAGCGGGTCTGCATACGGAATTCCAACCTCGAATCCATCCGCACCGGCATCCGCCATCACCTCGAAGAGTGCCACTGACGTGTCGACATCAGGAAGGCCTGCGGTGAGATACGGAAGCAACGCCGCCCGGTTCTCGGCCTTTGTCTGCTCGAACATCACTTCGAGCCGCGTGCGGCCGTCAGTCATACATCGCAATGATCTGATCGACGTCCTTGTCTCCCCTGCCGGAGAGGTTCAGGACAACCGTTTGGCCGGCGAGTGCGCTCGACTCCTTCACGATCCAAGCAAGAGCATGCGCAGACTCCAGCGCCGGAATGATGCCTTCCGTACGCGCAAGCAAATGAAAAGCCTCAACGGCTTCGTCATCGCTGACGCTGTCGTACGAAACAAGCTCGGCATCCTTGAAGTATGAGTGTTCAGGTCCAACACCTGGGTAGTCCAGACCCGCAGAGATCGAATGTGCCTCTTGGACCTGGCCAAAGTCATCTTGCAGCATGTAGGTCATAGAGCCATGCAGCACTCCAGGTGAGCCTTCGCCGAGCGAGGCGCCGTGTTTGCCGCTTGCAATACCGAGCCCGCCTGCTTCAACGCCGACGAGCCGCACTCCCCCGTCACCAGCAAACGGATAGAACACACCCATTGCGTTGGATCCACCGCCTACGGGCGCGACGATCACCTCCGGGACCGGAATTCCGTCCGCCCCCGTCATTTGCGCCTGGAGCTCTTCACCAATGACCTTCTGGAGCTCTCGCACGATCCAGGGGAAAGGATGAGGACCCACGACAGACCCGATGATGTAGTGCGTTGTCTCGACTGACGCGACCCAGTCCCTCAACGCTGCGGATACTGCGTCCTTCAAGGTCCCGGCGCCTGAAGTCACCGGCACGACCTCTGCGCCGAGCATCCGCATTCGTGCGACGTTCAGTGCCTGTCGTCGCACATCAACCTCACCCATGTAGACCACACAGTCGAAGCCGAAGAGCGCACATGCCGTAGCTGTAGCGACGCCGTGTTGACCGGCGCCAGTCTCCGC
>JBPCTY010000041.1:0-6308 GCA_051011415.1 Acidimicrobiia bacterium | reverse complement strand
GATTTGAACCCAGTGAGTCCTGAGCTCAGTGGCGCGGCTACCCGTGCTCGACCGCACAATGAGTCGTGTGTGGTGGATCAGATTGAAGTGAGGTTGGCTGTTTGACACCTGCGGTGGGTATCGAAGGAAGCCCTTGTTGGCGGAGGGAGAGGGATTTGAACCCAGTGAGTCTTGAGCTCGGCGGCGCGGGTGTCGCATCTCGACTGCTCAATGAGTCGTGTGTGGTGGATCAGTTGGAAGCGAGCTACGTTGCCGAAACCCTCGGTGGGTATTGACGGGAGCCTCGCTTGTTGGCGGAGGGAGAGGGATTTGAACCCAATGAGTCCTGAGCACAGTGGCGCGTGTGTCGCATCTCGACTGCTCAATGAGTCGTGTGTGGTGGATCAGTTGGAAGCGAGCTCCGTTGCCGAAACCATCGGTGGGTATTGACGGGAGCCTCGCTTGTTGGCGGAGGGAGAGGGATTTGAACCCTCGATGCGTTTCCGCATACACGCTTTCCAGGCGTGCGCACTCGGCCAGACTATGCGACCCCTCCGTAGGCTGGGAATAGTAGAAGTAGGAGACGATGTAGTGGACAGCGCTGAAGCGATGGATATCGCACTGGCAGAGGCGGCGGCCGCCGCCGAACACGGCGACGTTCCGGTGGGTGCGGTATTGATCGGTCCAGACGGGTCGGTTGTCGCACGGAACCACAATCGCCGCGAAGAAATCGGTGATGCCACCGCACATGCTGAAATGCTGGTGCTATCCGAGCGGTCGCAAGCGCTCAACGACTGGCGACTGACCGGCCACTCCCTTGTCGTAACGCTGGAACCATGCCCGATGTGTGCAATGGCGGCGGTCTGGGCACGGGTAGACCGGCTTGTGTTTGGCGCAGCAGACCTGAAGGCAGGCGGAGTGTGGTCGCTGTTCAACATCCCACAGGACCAGCGTCTCAATCACCACATTGATGTGGAAGCTGGGGTGAGCGAAGAGGCCTGTCGGGCGGTTCTTGATCGCTTCTTTGCCGAGCGAAGGTAGGCAGCGGCGCGCCATCAGCAGATTCTGGCTAGCCGTGCCAACAAGACTGCATCTACCATGACGCTGTCCACATGATGTGGGCTCGGACCAGCTTGGCCAACTTCGGTCAATCGGTCGACATCTGATATTCGAAGGGAATACTGAATGGCGCTATTCGATCTGTTCTGGACGATGCTCTGGTTCTTCATGTTCATCGTGTGGATCTGGCTCCTCATCACGATCTTTATTGACATCTTCCGTAGCCCAGACCTCAGCGGTTGGGCAAAGGCTCTGTGGGTGATCTTCGTGATCGTGCTGCCGTTCCTCGGTGTGTTGGTCTACGTGATTGCACGTGGCAACTCCATGCAGGAGCGGGCCATGAAGCAGCACGCTGACCAGGCCAAGGCTCAGCGTGACTACATCCAGGAAGTCGCCGGTGACGGTGGCGGAACCAACACGGCCGATGAGCTTTCCAAGCTTGCCGACCTGCACAAGCAGGGCGTGTTGACGGATGACGAGTTCGCTGCGCAGAAGGCGAAGCTTCTCGCCTAGGCACAGCAATTAGGACACGAAGGGCGCTCCTCACGGGGCGCCCTTCTTCCTTTGGATCGCAGCTTCCATGAAGGCGAGTGCGGTCCTAGGCTTTCGAGCCTCCGGCGCCATCGTGCGCCGATGGAGGGATGACTGAGCGGACGAAAGTACTGGTCTTGAAAACCAGCGAGGCGCAAGCTTCCGTGGGTTCGAATCCCACTCCCTCCGCTGACAACACAGAGGTCTCATGGCCAGACAGATGCGCGTCGGTGTCCAGTTGCCGGAGGTTGAGCGCCCAGTCTCGTGGATCGAACTTCGAGACATCGCACGGACGGCGGAGGCCGTGGGCTTCGACTCTGTGTGGTTTGGAGACCACCTGCTCTACCGGGACGACGAGGGGAACACCACCGGTCCATGGGAAGCGTGGTCCGTTCTCGCCGCCCTTGCCGAAGCAACGGACCGTGTTCAACTTGCTCCTCTGGTAGCGGCTACTGCGTTTCACAACCCAGCGATGCTTGCCAAGAAGGCGGCCACTGTCGACGAGATATCAGCGGGAAGGTTGATTCTGGGGCTCGGTGCGGGTTGGAACAAGGTGGAGTTCGATGCGTATGGCTTCCCCTACGACCGCAGAGCCAGTCGCTTCGAAGAAGCTTTCACCATCATCCGCACGTTGCTCAGCGAGGGTCACATCGACTTCGACGGCGAGTTCTACACGCTGCGAGATTGTGAGCTGGTTCCTCCGGCTCGGCCTGCGATTCCGCTGATGGTCGGCTCGCAGGGTCCACGAGTTCTTCGTGCAACTCTTCCGTACGTCGATTCCTGGAATGCGTGGTACGCCTGGTTCGGGAACACACCGGAGGGTGCTCGAACGCAGATGGACCAGGTCGACGCGCTCTGCGACGAAGTTGGCCGTCCCCGCGATGATGTCGAGAAGACGGTTGCGGTGATGGTTGAGGGTCCGGGAGCGATGGGCAACGCCGAGCGTGTGAAACGTTGGGACGATCCGCCGGCTGTGTCGGGAAGTCCTGAGGAGATTGCCGGCCAGCTCAACGCCTACGCAAGCATCGGCGTCGCAGAGATTCAGATCATGGCCGATCCCATCACGGCCGCCTCGGTGGAGTGGTTTGGTCAGGTGCTTGACGAACTCGACTCCTGAGCGCTGGTCGCAATAGGGTGTTCTGACGCGAGAAGGGATTGTTCAATGGCTGACCTATCCGTAGGACTTGCTGCGTTCACGATGGAAGACCCAGCTTCGGGTACAGCGCCGCGATGGGATGAGATCAGGCGCTGGGCGCTGTTGTCGGAAGAGACCGGGTTTGACACGTTCTGGGTCGCAGACGAGCTGGTTTGGGAGAACGACGACAAGGGCACCGTTGCAGGTTGGTGGGAGTGCGTTGCCCTCTTGGGGGCTCTGGCTGAGGCGACCTCGTCCATAATCGTCGGGAGCTGGGTTCTCTCGGCTCTGCATCGGAATCCGGGGCTGACAGTGAAGGTTGCTGAGACCCTCGATGAGATCAGTGGTGGACGCTTTCTCTTTGGGCTCGGTGCGGGTCACGCCGGCAGGCAAGGAGCGATCTTTGGTTTTCCGCCGGACCGCACCGTGTCGCGGTACGAGGAAGCCCTTGCCGTCATCGTCCCGCTGCTGCGGGAAGGAAGCGTTGACTACTCAGGCGAATATCACTCGGCTGAGCGACAAGAGAACCGACCAAGGGGTCCCAGACCCAATGCAATACCCCTGATGCTCGCCGGTCATGGCCCACGCACAATTGGGCTAGCGGTCAAAGACGCCGATATCTGGAGTGCATATGCAACCACCAGCAGTCGGCCGGAGGCATTTGCGGAGCTGATGGATCTCGTCTACCGGACGTGTGAGGAGCAGGGTCGCGATCCGTCGTCGCTAGGAAGATCTGTCGGTATAGGAGCTGTGGCTCCCGGTCGGGAGCCCGGTTCCTTCTGGCCTGACCCAGTATCCGGTTCACCAGACGAGATCGCAGCGTCCCTCCTTCAGTTCCATGAGATGGGATTCACGAGCGTTGAGCTGTGTCTCGACGACGACCCGGCGGTCGCGATCCCATTGTTCTCCGACGTCCTCGAGCTTGTCAGGGACGCCTGACGTCAGACTTCCTTGCGGCTTGCAAACCATGCACCGACGAGGACCAACCCAAGCCCCACGATGGCGACCGGTGCGACAGACTCATTTCGGAAAATTACACCGAGTATGAGCGCCACGACAGGAACGAAATAGATCGCAATGCTGCCGCGAGTTGCGCCCACCTTGCCAACCAGAGTCGCCATGAAGACGAACGCAAGAGCTGTGCCGAAGATGCCGAGTGGCACCATTGCTGCTGCCGCGGACCACGACCAGGTCGAGTCGGAGAGTCCGTAGAGCCCGTACGGCAACACGACGAGAATCGCCACGAGCTGTGCCTTGAACAGGACAGGGAGTGCTCCGTACTTGTGCTGAAGTGGCACCGCAAGATTGGTGGACAGCCCGTACAAAACGATTGCCAGCACAACCAGCAGTGTTCCGAGCGCAGTAGCAGAGGAATCAACAAGCTCAGGGAGCGAGATAGCAAAGACACCAATGAAGCCAAGACCGATCCCCACCATCTGTCGCCAGCCTGGAAGCGTGCGAAGCAGGGCGGTGGCCCAAATGGCGGCCGCGATGGGCAACGCCCCGTTCAGCATCCCAGCGACTGAGGAGTCGATCCATTGCTGTGCGATGGGAAAGATTGTGAGCGGGATGCCAATCCAGATCACGCCAAGCACGATGACTCGGGCGAGATCCTGTCTCTCGATCGAGGCTCGGGCCTTCGGTACAAAAGCAAGTGTCGCCGCACCCAGAGCAACTCTTGCCAGCGTCACGACTCCGGGCGAGAACGACTCCAAGCCAATCGCCATGAACAGGAATGAAGAGCCCCAAATCAGCGCGATTGATGCGAGCAGCGACCATTCGGCGGTACCAAATGCCTCGCGGTTGGTGCCCGTCGTAGTCGTGGGGAGCGCGGTGCTCTTCGTCCGATTATCAGGCATTGGTTGAGCGTACTGAGGCATCTACATGGAAGAACCGCAAGCAGCGCCGATCGGTTGCAGCAAATTGAATGTTCTTGAATCTGGCGGGGGCGCAAGTCGCTACGATCGTCTAATGCCAGATGCACCCAATCAAGCGGTCCCGTGGTGGACAGACGCTGTCATCTATCAGATCTATCCACTTTCCTACTCCGACTCGAATGGCGACGGATCAGGCGATCTGCAAGGGATCATTGACCGCCTCGACTATCTATCCAACACGCTCGGCGTTGACGGGATTTGGCTGTCGCCGTTCTACAAGTCACCGATGAAGGACTGGGGTTACGACGTCTCCGATCACACAGATGTTGACCCCGTCTTTGGTGACCTTGCAGCCGCTGAGGCACTCATCGAGGCGGCACATGCCCACGGTCTGAAGGTTGTGGTCGATTACGTCATGAATCACACATCCGATCAACACCAGTGGTTCCTCGATTCACGTTCATCAAGGGACGATCCGAAGCGCGATTGGTACGTGTGGCGCGACGGAGATGTGTCTTCACCTCCAAACAACTGGCTGAGCGTCTTCGGTGGCAAGGCCTGGACCTTCGATCCGACAACCGAGCAGTGGTACCGACATTCCTTCCTAACGGAGCAACCGGACGTGAACTGGAGAAACCCCGAGGCCGTCGAAGCGATGATGGACGTTGTTCGATTCTGGCTGGACCGCGGCGTCGACGGATTCCGTGTCGACGCTTCACATCAGATTATGAAGGATCCACTCGAGCGCGACAACCCACCTGCCACGGCGGCAGGCTCCGGCATGCACAAGGACATGAGGGAGTACGACTCGCAGCACCATCTATACGACGTGGCACATGAGGACGTCCACGAAGGCCACCGAATCTTTCGAGCGGTCCAGGACAGCACAGATCGTGACATCCTCAGTGTGGGCGAAGCCCACGTCTTCGATTACGAAGAGTGGGCCGCGTACTTCGGAGAGAACCTTGACGAGTTGACGATGCCGTTCAGTTTCCATCTGCTGGCCTCACCATGGGATGCAGAGCACCTCGCCGACGTGATTAGGAATGTCATCGCTCACACACCGGAGGGTGGCGTGACGAACTGGACGCTTGGGAATCATGACGAGGCCCGTCTTGCGACCAGGTTGCCGGAAGGTCAGGCCCGTCTCGCTGCAATCTTGTTGCTCACATTGGGTGGGGCGAGCTTTTTGTACTACGGCGACGAACTGGGGATGCTCCAAACTCAGATCGCACCCGGCGACAGGCGTGACCCATGGGGTCTGGCCGGCGACGATCTTTCGAGGGACGGCGCCCGGACACCGATGCAGTGGACGAGCGGGCCTAGTGCTGGGTTCTCGAGCCCAGGCGTGGATCCGTGGCTTCCACTGGGCGACGACTACGAGAGCGTGAACGTCGAGACGCAGCTCGCGGACCCGGACTCGACCCTGAACCTGTATCGGCGTCTGCTTGAGACGCGCAAGACCAGTCCGGTACTCCGATTTGGGGACGTCACGGTCGGGACGGCCGAAGGAGATGTGCTCCGATATAGCCGCTCTCTCGTGGGCCATCCATCTGTCGAGGTGATGCTGAATCTCGGGAGGGCCGAGCAGGTTGTCACATGCGAACCGGGCTCTGTGCTCGTCTCGTCGCATCCCTCAACCACCTCGAACATCGGCCCCACTGTGACGCTCGGTGTGGGCGAAGGCGTCGTCGTCCAGCGGCATTCGCAGTGACCGACAGAGACTC
>JBPCTY010000040.1:0-12195 GCA_051011415.1 Acidimicrobiia bacterium | reverse complement strand
GTCACCTGGCACGAAGGTGCCGTGCCACGAGCAGCTAGGGAAGGGACCGTCGCCCAAGGCGGTGCGACCATTTGGCTCACCGGCTTTTCTGGCAGCGGAAAGTCCTCAATCGCCCATGCGGCCGAAGCCACACTCGTCACGCTCGGCAGGTCGGCGTACACGCTCGATGGTGACAACATCCGGCTTGGGCTCAACGCAGACCTTGGATTCTCGCCAACCGACCGCAAGGAGAACGTGCGAAGAGTCGGCGAGGTTGCCCGCCTCATGGCCGACTCGGGATCGGTTGTGTTCGCACCCCTGATCTCGCCGTACGAGTCAGGCAGAGAGGCCATCCGAACGGCGCACGCCACCGCCGGCATCCCATTCCATCTCGTGCTTGTCTCTACACCGCTTGACGTGTGCGAAGCACGAGACACGAAGGGGCTCTACGCAAAGGCCAGAGCCGGCGAACTGAAGGACTTCACCGGTGTGTCTGCGCCATACGAGGTTCCTATGTCACCCGACCTCGTCATCGATACATCGCAGGTCACCATCGACGATGCGGTCCGGTCGGTGCTCGGCCTCGTTACCCGGTAGCCGGCTTCGGGCAGGTGACTAGTCACCCCACGAAGTCGACAACCCTTCTCCGGCGGTCCGCCATCGTGCCGATACAGAATGTATGAGCACACGACAGCTGACCCGCCATCATCTCGAACCTGACACCGACCCGGTAGATGGTCGCTTCGTCCGCCGGCTCGCACTCGGAGTCGCTCTCGCCTACTCGACCTCGCTGGCCGTCATGTACTTCGTCGCTCCCGAACTCTTGACGGACCTTTCCGTGCAGGTGGTGTGGATTCTCACGACGATGTTTGCAGTCGCTACCTACATGGTGCGACGCATGCTCAACAGTGCGCCGTTGAATCCAAACCACGAGTACCACCGCACACCATCCCGTCGCATGCAGAAGTGGATGACCTCGAACCACGTCTAGGCAGCAAGCCTCAGCCGGCTCCGTTTCGCTAGCGTCGTTGCATGGCACTCAGCACACACGAAGCGCTCCCAGACTCCCGCAACGACTCCGTACTCGTCTACGTCGACGGTGAATGGCTTCCGCGGCCCGATGCAAAGATCACCGTGTTCGATTCCGCCTTCCTCGTCGGTGACGGCGTGTGGGAAGGGCTGCGATATCACAACGGATCGTTCGTCCACCTCGACCGACACCTCGACCGCCTCTTTGCCTCGGCAGCAGGCGTCCACATGAACCTCCCAATGGATCGGGATGGGTTCGCGGCGCTCATGCAAGAGGCGATCGACCGCAACAACATGGAGACAGACGCCCACCTCCGGATCATGGTGACCAGGGGCACGAAGTCTGCGCCCCTCCAGGATCCGAGGCTGGTGGAGGACGGCCCAACGGTGGTGGTGATCGTCGAGCACAAGGTCCCCGACACAAGGGTCGCCTCCCAGGGAATCGCGTTGACAACAGCAACAGTTCGGAGGCCTCCACCAAACACGCTCGATCAGCGGTGGAACTGCCACTCCAAGATCCACGAAGTCGTCGCTCTCATGCAGGCGATCGAGGCGGGCACCCACGAGGCGCTCATGCTCGATGTCAACGGCAACGTTGCTACGTGCAACTCGACCAACTTCTTCATCGTCACGGGGGGCGAGGTGTGGACATCGACAGGCGAGTTCTGCCTCGGCGGTCTCACCAGGGCACTCGTGCTCGAGCTTGCGGTGGCCCTCGACATACCTGTCTTCGAACGAGACTTCACGCTCGAAGACGTCTACGCCGCTGACGAAGCCTTCGTGACGGGCACATACGCCGGTCTCACACCGGTCATCACGATCGATGACCGGCAGATCGGGAACGGCAAGCCGGGGCCGGTAACCGCACGACTCGCCGAAGCACGGGACCGTGCCTTCGATGACGAGGCTGCGGAGTGACCCGGATCATCAACATGTGGGCCGGCCCCCGCAATATCTCCACCGGAATGATGTATGCCTGGGCACAGCGAGCAGACACCACGGTGTGGGACGAACCGATGTATGCCCACTTCCTGGTGCGCACAGGAGTCGACCACCCCATGGGTCAGTTGGTGGTTGACACCGACATCTCCGACCGCGACGAGGTCGTCGCTGCGATGCTGAGCGGCGACTGTCCAACGCCGATTGTGTTCTACAAGAACATGGCGCATCACCTCGACGGATTTGATGTGGCCATCGTCGATCAGATGGACAACTTCCTTCTCACCAGGGATCCCGCCCACATGCTCCCGTCGCTCACCCGTGGCCTCGGACGGGTGCCCACACTGGATGACACGGCATATCCGGCACAGGTGGAGATTCTTGATCGCATCGTTGCCTCGGGTCGCACCGCGATCGTGGTCGACTCTCGATCGGTGCTGGACGATCCAAGAGGGACCCTCACGAAGCTGTGCGCTGCGCTCGACATCGGCTTCGATGCGGCGATGCTGTCGTGGGAAGAGGGGCCAAAGCCCTACGACGGCGTGTGGGGACCGCATTGGTACACACGTCTCCACCAGACCACCGGGTTCGAGCCATACACACCACCATCCGGCGAGCTTCCATCTGACCTTGTCGATCTCTACGACACCTGCGCCCCGCTGTATGAACGGCTGCGGGTACACGCCATCTGATCATCTCTACCGGCTGGCGATCCGGGCGCTACACGATGTCGAACTCGTTGCCCTCTGGATCCTGCATCGCAACGGCGTAGTGGTTCATCTCAGAATTGTCCATGACGCGAGTGAGGGTGGCTCCAACAGCGATCAGCCGGTCTGCCTCGGCGTGGACGCGCTGTTTGCGCTCGTTGAGCGGCACGCTTCGGCCTCCTCCAACAAGCAGATCGAAGTGGAGCCTGTTCTTGATCGACTTACTCTCGGGCACCTCTTGGAACCACACACGAGGACCCTCGCCGTTGGGATCGATGATCGCGTCGAAGAACTCAGTCAGCGGGAGCTCGTCCGCGGGCACGCCGACGGAGATCCAGTAGTCGCGCCACAATTCGAAAGGCTCTGGAGGTGGTTGGAGGGTGTAGTTGAGCCCCTCTGCCCAGAAGCGGGCCATCGCATCGGGGTCCTCGCAGTCGACTGTGATCTGGAAGTGCATCGTTGTCCCTCTTCTTGCGCTCAGAAGGTGATGATGGCACGGGCGTCTGACACCGCGCGGGCGAGGCCACCGGCCAGAGCGACGATCGTTCCGCCGTACCCGACAATCGCTGCGACGACATACATCTGCCTCGACCCCTTGCGGAGCGCCACGATCCACATCATTGCCGTGCCCAGGAAGGCCACGAAGACCCCGATGTTTGCGACCCAGGGTGGTTCACAGTCGCAGAGTCCTTCGGGGTTGAAGAGCCCTGCAATCAGTGGGAGGCCGGCGACCACTCCAACCATGAAGATGATGACGTAGAGGACACCGATGTTCTGCCAGCCCTCCTCTTCACCAGGCATCGTGCGGTCGGCAAGCCGAAACAGGGCGTCCTGAACCACCCCGAACAGGACGAAGAGACCGAAGAGCAAAGCGACCAGGAGACCACCGTTTCCGAGGATCAAGAAGTCGATGTTGTCGGGATTCATCATGTCGGAGGTCGCACTGCCGATCGCAAACAGCATCACCCCATACACGACGCCGCGGAACCGTCCAGCCCACGAGAGCCACGGCTGGAAGATGAGGTAGAAGAGCGAGGCAGCAACCCCAACGAAGATTCCGATGAACAGCATCAGGGCAATCGTGCCGCCGACCGTCACCTCCCCGACGATAAACCCCGCCTCTGTGAAGCTGCCCTGCGCTCGATCTCCTGCGGCGGCGCCGGCGATCCGCATGAACACTCGGCCGCCAAAGCCGCCGACAACGATTCCCGTGATCAGGCCCGAGAAGGCTCCTGCCGAGACGTGGCGGAACATCCCGAAGAGCGAGGTGAAAGAAGCCGCAGGAATCCACGACGACCCAGGTTGATCTGTGGAGGATTGGGCAACCGCCATGACGGACTCTCCCTATACCTCGCCATACTAGGCATAGAGGTCCGCTGGATGCAGGACAGGCTCTTCGTTCAGCCGAGCGACGGGACGTGCTCGTCCGAGTCTGTCCGTCGGATCCAGATCGTGATGGCAAACAGCCAGACGGCCGAGAGGATCAGTACGACGATGAGCGCGAACAACCACGGCCGTGGTCTGATCAGGGCAAGGCCGAGCGCAGCGATAGCTCCAACCGCGAGGGCCGCCTGGACCGGTCGATAGACATTCGGCAGCCGTTTGGCATCTTCAAGGGTTGTCGTGATCAGGGCAAGGGCCAGCAAGGCAAGCGCAACCGATCCTGACAACAGCCATGCGGTCGGCACCGGTGTCCGTGCGTCATGGGAGTGTTCGATGAGACTCACCATTGCCGCACCGCTGGCAGCGATAGCCCCGGCCGTCGGGAGGTGCGACATCATCCATCGAGAGTGTCGTCCGCCGCCGGGTTTCACGGTGCGGGCACCTACGAAGTCGAAATACGTCCACCAGAGAGCGAACCCGATCATCAGCCCGATCATCCCTGTGGCAATGGCAATGGTCGTGCGGTCCGAGTCGGACATCCCGATGACAACCCCGACGACCACCTCTCCAAGCACGATGATCGTGAACAGGCCGAACCGTTCGAGCATCGAATCGGTGATATTGAATCCGAGGGCCGCCATACCGCCCTGGATGTTGTCGAAGAGGACTGAGAAGAAGACCCATCCGACCACGTAGACCGCCCACACGATCAGTCGAGTGTCTGCATCCATGAATGCAGTCGAAGCCACCGCGACGGTGGAGATCGCCATGCCGATGAGGTAGCGGCGGGTGATGTCCATGTACTTGTCATCGTCTTGCTGGCGGACGACCCACCACATCCACGTGAATACTGCGAGATAGATGGCGTACACGATGGCGAACTGTGCCCCGTCGCTTCCGGCAGCACCACCGGTGAACACTGCAAGCAGGGCGAGTAAGCCCATCTGAACGAACACGAGGGTTCTCGTGCGCCCATCTTCTCTGCCGTGGAGGTCGTAGTAGAGAGATCCGTTCAACCAGGCCAGCCAGATCATCCCGAAGATGACAGCAAACTCGCCGAGACCTCTCCATGTGACATGCACAGCCAGGTGGTGGGTCGCTTGCGCGATAACGACAACGTAGACAAGGTCGTAGAACAGCTCGAGAAAGCTGACGCTGCGATCTTCGATCTCTTCGCCATGCGCACGGGGCGGTGTGAAGAACGAGTTCCTAAACGTCCGTTGCGTGGGTGTCCTGTCGTTGTCAGCCATTCGTCAGCCCTCGACGTTGGTCGTCATGAGCGGTTCACCCTACGTCCGTTGCGGATTCGACAGAAACGTACTCGAAGGTGATCTGGGAGCCATCCGTTGACCGATACACATGCAAGACGCCATCCACATCTGCCGGAACAGACGAAATGACTCCAGGGGCTCCTGAGTCGTCAATTGGGTCAAGGCTGATCGTCACCAAGGTCGCCGCCGAATCAGGATCGGTGCCGGCCAGCGCGGCGACGCCTTCATTGATCACGACCTGACCGGTGTCGTCGAGCTGCGCAAGAACCTCGCCGTTCTGTCGGTCCACGATGATCCAATTGCCTTTGTCCGTGATGACCACGATGCGTGTCGTTGCATCAATCAGCGTCCCTGGGTAGATCCACAGCTCTTCGCCGATCAGGTTGCGGGCACGGACTGCGGAGGAGGTTGCAAGGAACCCGGCCTCGTCGAATCGAACGACCCTTCCCTCGGTCTCCATCTCAAAGACGGGTTGCGCATCAGACAAGGTCCCGCTTGCCTCAACCAAACCTGTCCACACCTCGGATCCTCGCTTCCAAGAAAGAAGACCGGCCTCAGTTGCATGCCACGCCGCCTCGGATCCTTCGATGGACACCAGGGCTGCGAGCCTCGCTGCGGAGGTTGCTATCCGCACCACACAATCGGACCCGACACAGTCCTCGCTCGCCCGGTAAGTGAACGATGCGTCAAACGGAGGCGGGAGGTACACCGGAGACCGGTTGTAGGGGATGAGGCCAATCGTTCCGCTGGTATCCGGCGGCGGGTTCGTGATCGGGTCCCACTCGATAGTCCAGACGTCGTCGGTCTGGCTTGCAACGATCACCAATGTGTCTGAAGCGTCGAGATGATCACGGGCCAAGCGGGGGGAGAAGTCCTCGACGGCCGTCTCGATCGTAGGTTCGACCGGCGTTGGCTGGTCCACGATCATCGCACCCGCAATGACGGCGGCGCCAAACAGGCCCACGCCAACAGCAGCAATCCACCGACGGTGGGGGTTTGCCCTGCCGGGGGGTGGCGTTGGTGGTGCCTCGATGTCCGACTCGTCGAGAATCGGTACCGGTTTGATGCTCGGCTCTTCCACGGTCTTGTGTGTCACCTGGTTCGAGTACTCCCTCTCTTCGGCGACGTCGGGCGCCTCGGATCAGTCGGCTATTCGCGAGTCAGCGCACGCCAAGTCGACTCGACAAGTGTGTCGAGCTCATCCTCGGACAGTTTCACACCAGATGACACGAGCCGGACTGCCACACCAAGCGACATGGCGTAGATGACCTCTACCGGCAGATCCACGAGCAACTCGACGATGTCGGAAGCAGCCGCGGCTTCGGTCAGAGCATCGCCGCGAGCGACGTGCCGTGCGTGTGCTTCCTCGTAGTACGGGGACTCCTCGAGTTGCGAGAGGAATCGTGCTCTGGCTGGCTCTTCCTCCAGATATCGAAATGATGCCCTCAGGAGATGGTTCCACCGGTCAAACGGTGTGGCATCTGCCGGGTATCCAGTGAGAACGGCAGCGCCGAGATCGCCCTTCACCTCGAGGAAGGTCGCGTAGACCAGTTCCTCCTTCGACTCGTAGTGCACATAGGCGGTGCCAGCAGCGACGCCCGCCCTTGTTGCGATCACACCCATCGATGCGCCGTGGAATCCACGCTCAGCGACCATGTCGCGAAGGGCGAGCCGGATCGCAGCAGGTCTATCGATCGATACGTCCGCGGTCACGCTGCTTCTTCACTCCGTACGAAATCGAGGGACACGCCAGTTGTTTGCTCGCTGACGCTCCACAATACGGGGATCGCTGTGTCGTTGTCCCTCCGCATGATGGGTCGCCTCACAGGCGAACCAGCGTTGACGAACCGTGGCGCATACATCTCGCCACCCTTTGCCGAAGGATCGGTTGCCGCACGCAGCTGGGAGAGGGCTCCGCGCTCAGCGGTCATACCGGTGTTTGCGGCCATCCATTTCCAGAAGGGCCCTTGGCTTCCGGCTCCGCCTTGCTCATGCGTGTGAACCTGCAGGTTCGTGTGGGAGAGCCCAGGATGTGCGACAAGGCTCTGCGCAGCAAGACCGCGTGAGGTGAACTCCTGCTGGAGACCGAGGGCGAAGTGGTAGTTCGCAAGCTTTGACCGGCCGTACGCACGCCATGGTTCGTAGGAGTCTTCCATGTTCACATCGTCCGGATCGATCGGGCGACCGACGTGATGTGCGGTGCTCGTCACGGTCACGACACGGGCGGCGTCTGCCGCGACGAGCGAATCGAGAAGGCCTGCTGTGAACACCCAGTGGCCGAAGTGGTTTACCCCGAGCTGCATCTCAAGGTCATCGGCGGTCCGGCGCTCTGGCATTGCCATGAGACCTGCGTTATTCACGAGGATGTCGATCTTTGGATGTGCAGCCGCGATGGATGCAGCAGCTTCCTTGGTCTGGTCGATGGAGCCGAGATCGAGTTCCACGATCTCGAGCGATGCGTCCGGGACCGCAGCGGTGATCTCGTCGTACGCCGCCTTTGCCTTTTCCTGGCTACGGGCAGCCATGACCACGTGCGCGCCCGCTCCTGCCAGTGCCTTTGCTGTTTCCTTGCCGAGACCGCTGTTGGCACCGGTTACCACTGCTACCCGACCCGTCTGATCGGGGATGTCGTTTGTTGTCCAAGACATTGCGCTACTCCTCAAGACTGAATGAATGTTCGTTCATTCTGCAGGTTACAAGAAGAGTTGTCAAGGAGAAGTTGGCAGCCCAGCGATTGCTACAGCGGCAGGAGTTCTCGGGTGTCGTCATCCAACCGGCTCGCAACAGTCTCTGCGGACCGGCGGGCGATCGTGCGCCGCCATGCAACGAAGCCACCGAAGCTCGCGACCAGCGTTGCGATCGCGGCAGCGATCAGGAACACGTGGCCATTTGATCCAAGCACCACCGACCCTCCCCCAAGGATTGGGGATCGCCCTCGGTTGGGGTCCAACGCCCACGAGGCGACTCTGAACAACAGTGCATACGTGATGGATGCGAGGAAGACCCGGACCGCGAGAGTTCGGACCATGGCGTACCGGCGTTCTGCGAGCACCAGCGCGACCGAGCCAAGGACCGCAAGCGCAAGCGCGGCGAGGAGCACAACAGTGGTGAGCACAGCTCGTGCGTCCTGCACAACCGCGGCGACAGTTCGGGCATCGCCGGTATCGAGTTCGATGACAGCTGCTGCGTCCAGTGCCTCCTCGATACGTTGCGTCTCAACAGGAACGTCCTGAGCGGCGAGTTCCCGTGTCAGCACAGGCACGAGGGGTGCGAGAGCTTGCTCGATGTTCACAACGGGGTCCTCGCCTGCATCGGCGAACAAGCCTGCAACAACATCAGCAACGATTGTGTCGATTGCCACCTCGAACTGGGGTTGGCTCGCAACGGCCTCGGCCACTGCTTGGGCGGTTTGTGAGTCGGTTGCAACTGCCGATTCAAGGCCCGCGGCCAGCCAGTCGTTCACCCGCTCCGTTACGAGCTCGGCATCGACCACCGTCTCAGCGGTCTCTTGCACAGTCTCCGTGTCCACCACAACGGTTCGGCCCCACAGGCCAACAAGCAACAGTGATGTAGCGAACCCGAATGCCCAAAGGACAACCGGCAACGACATCCTTCGCGTGCGCGCAAAACGAATCGAATCTGTAGAGGGGACCATCTGAGAAGCGTATCTGTGCCATCAGATACGGCCAATCCGCTAACTCGGTGGCAACATCGTGCCGATAGAACCGGCAGAATGCCCATAGGAACCCAGTGATACGCCGAATCTCCCTCTTTGCCGCCCTGCTTGCCGTTGGCCTATCGGCGTGCAGCCTTTCGGACGATGTGCCCGCAGAGACCACGGTGCCGCCAGGCGGAGCCGAAGCAACGTCGACCACCATTGCGCCACCGAGCGAGGGCAACACCGAATCGTTCCGAGGCATACCACCGCCGACCTTCGCCACATATGCGGCCGAGTCTGGAAGCGCACAATCTCCGTGCCGCGAGTACACCTCGACCGAGACTCCATACACCGTGGCCACTGGCCACTCCGAAGATCTCGCTGCACTGGGATGGACCGTCACCAACTTGTTCCGCACCGGCTATCGCCACGCAGATGGCGCCAGCTTCGACGCCACCAAGGATGGCCGAACCATCAGGGTCGAGGGATCCGGTGCCACTGAGACGACCTCCGCCTATTCCATCTGCATCACCCAGCAGTAGGTCCGAGGGCAATTGTATTGCCGTGACGCGCCCCGATCACGAGCCAACAGTTCGCGACGGACAGATTGATGTGTCAGGATTGAGCACGAGCCGGACCGAATAGGGCAGGGAGACACTGAGAGGGTTCATGGATCCCACAGCCGAAGCGCGGTTCACCCAGATCTACGAGACGCATTACGTGGCAGTGCTTGCGTATTGCGTCCGCAGGGTGAACCGCGCCGACGCTGAAGAGGTCACCAACGACGTCTTCAGCGTCCTGTGGAAACGCATGGACTCTTTCGACACCGAGTCGCCACTGCCCTGGCTCTACCGCGTCGCGTACGGATCCATCGGGAATCGTCGACGCACTCTTCGGAGACGAGCAGCGCTTCGCGCAAAGCTCTCTGGACTGCGGGACATCGTGGACTCACCCGATGTCATCGTCGTCCAGCAGGAGCAGGATCGCGAGACAATTGCGGCGCTGCACAGATTGCGGCCTGCGGACCAGGAGGTCCTCACGCTGAGCATCTGGGAAGACCTGTCGGCCAGAGAGATCGGGCTGGTAGTGGGGTGCTCAACAAGTGCCGCAGAGCAGCGGATTCACCGTGCGAAGAATCGACTCGCCCGAGAACTCTCAAGTGTCGCCCACCGAACCATGCCCTCTCATACGTCTCTCGAGGGAGGAGGAAGACCATGAATTACACCGCCAACACAGCCGTCGAGGCGCTCGACCGCGCAAACCCTGTACCGGACCCAGAGAATCTCACGGAGGTGATGGTGAGTGCAACTGTCTTCCTCGCAACTGAGAGGAACGACACATTGGACACCAAGGAACACACTCAACAAGACAATGGCAACCGAAGTAAGAACCGTGGACTACTCGTGTCCGCCGCAGTGTTTGCGTCGATCGTCGTCGTCGGCGCGATCGTCTTCATTGCGATGGACACGACTACATCGGACACTGCAGGGTACGCGCCCCAAGACACCGTCGACGCATTCATTGATGCCCGAAGCAATGGCGATGCAGATGCCGCTCTGGCCCTGTTGGCCGAGGATGCGCTCATCTATGACCAAGAAGAGATCGATGAGGAAGCCTACGCAGCGCGGCTCGCGTGGTTAGGCGCCCTCGAATGGAAGTGGGATGTTCTGGAGTGCAGCGAAAACCCGGTGAGCGAAACGGCGGCGTCGATTACGTGTACATACGAACACAACAATGCGTGGGGGAGGGCCCTCGGCGTTGGGCCGTTCAACGAGCTAGGTGCATTCGAGTTCGAGGTCGTTGACGGAGAGATCACTGAGTTCACGCACCGCTGGAGTCACGCGGCCTTCTCGCCAGCCGTCTGGGAGACGTTCATTTTCTGGGCAGAAGCGAACCATCCCGAACTCATTGCCTTGATCCTGAGCGACGGATGCTGCACCCCAATCACGACCGCTGATGCCAACGAGGTGTGGCGCACCCTCACGCTCGAGTATGTCGCCGAGCTCAATAGCTGAGACAGATAGCTGAGGCTGGGAGAGCCCCTACATTTCGGGGTCTCTCCCAGCCCACGAGCGGTACCTTCCGGGCGTGCTCACATTTCTCCAGACCAACACGGATGTTCAGGATCTGCTGAACCTCGACGTTCTCATCAAGCAGGTTGCGCTCGCGCTTGGGCTGGCCATGGTCATCGGCAACGGATATGCCATCTACAAGAACAAGCGCGGACACAAGCCGAAAGACGAAGAGGGCGAGTTCCGCCCTGGCCGCGCCTATTGGCTCTTCGGCGTCGGCATCCTGATCGCCCTCTGGGGAGGCATCAGCCTCCTCAACTGAGGCTTCGTGCAGGTCTCCTGTTTGGTAGGTTGGCTGGATGAGGATCGGTCTCATCAACGAACTCCACGGAAGACCTGACGGCGATACTGCTGCGCCGTCCTGGGCTTCGGTAAGGGAGCGGGCACTGGTCGCCGAACAGATCGGTTTCGACATGTTCGTGTACGAGGATGTGCTCCTGTATCGCGGCGAGGACACCACGGACGGGGTCTGGGAGTCCATGGCGATCTCGGCGGCGCTCGCCGAAGCGACCACCTCGATCCGTTTCGGCCAGTCCGTGATCAACTCCCCATACCGGTCACCTGCCATGACGGCCAGCATCGCTGAGACGATCAACGAGATCTCGGGTGGCCGATACGTACTCGGGATAGGCGCCGGCAACACGGCCGACAGCGACTACGTGGGCTTCGGGTTCCCGACTGACCACCGATACTCACGATTCGCCGAGGCGATCGAGATCATCCACACCCTCTCTCGAACCGGGACCGCAACCTTCTCTGGCCGCTTCTATGAAGTCGACGATGCAGAGCTCGTCCTCCGTGGCACCGACAGCGATGGGCCCTTCATCAACATTGCTGCTGGTGGACCGAAGATGATGCGTCTCGTTGCCGAATACGCCGATGCGTGGAACTGGTGGGGGTACGACATGACCATCGACCAGCTTGCGGAGCATCTCCAGCCGAAGCTGGACATGTTGGCCGCTGCATGTGTCGAGATCGGCAGGGACCCAGACACGATCGTGAAGACGGTCGACCTCTATTCGATCACCCCGCCGGGCTTCGAGCCACCGGAAGGCAGGAAGAACACTGTCTTTGCCTCAACAGACGATGTCGTGGCATATCTGCTCGGCATGCGCGAGCTCGGGATTGGTGAGGTGCGCATCGATCTCACTGACAGC
>JBPCTY010000039.1:0-25316 GCA_051011415.1 Acidimicrobiia bacterium | reverse complement strand
CGATCTGCCCCTGGCCCGAAGGCCTCAAGGCAGGAAGCACGCGTCCACAAATCTCCTCTGCGAACTCACAGCGAGGCCTGAAACGGCAACCAACCGGCAAATCGATGACTGAAGGAGGTGCGCCGGCAATCGAATGAAGACGCAGCTGCTGGGCTTCATCGAGGCGGGTCATGGACCCAAGCAAGCCCCACGTGTAGGGATGCTGCGGGTTGTGAAAGATCTCGTCTGCAGTACCTGACTCGACGATTCCGCCGGCGTACATGACTTGGACAGAGTCACAGAAGCCAGCAACGACGCCAAGGTCATGCGTGATCAGCAACACTGCCGTGTCACGGTCATCAGCCAGCTTGAGCATCAGATCCATGATCTGGGCCTGTGTCGTGACATCGAGTGCGGTCGTGGGCTCATCTGCAATGAGAAGATCCGGGTTGCATGACAGACCCATGGCGATCATCACCCTTTGGCGCATACCGCCAGAAAACTGGTGGGGATAGTCATCAAGCTTTGCACTTGCATTCGGAATCTGGACGTCCTCAAGCGCCTGAGCTGCGATGTTTCTGGCTTCACGCTTGGAGACGTCCTGATGCAATGTGATCGTCTCAACAAGCTGGTCCCCCACTGTGTATACCGGGTTCAGCGCAGTCATCGGGTCCTGGAAGATCATTGCGATGCGTCCACCACGAATCTGCTGCATTTCGTCTTCGCCGAGTTCCAGCAGGTTCTGGCCTTCGAACTCAACGGTACCGGTCACGATCTCGCCCGCAGGAGGCTCGATCAACCGCATGATCGACATCGCGGTCACTGATTTGCCGGAACCGGACTCGCCGACCACACCGCGTCTCTCACCCGGTGCGAGATCGAACGAAATACCGTCGACTGCTCGAACGACGCCCTCTTCCGTGGAGAAGTACGTGCGAAGATCCTCGACCTTTAGTAGTGGTTCGGTCACGCCCAGATCTCTACTTTCGCTCGATCGTCTGTGTTGGGTCGAGCGCGTCACGCAGACCGTCACCAAGGAAGTTGATGGCCAAAACTGTGCTCACCAGTGCAATTCCCGCAAACACCATCTCCCACCAGAAGCCACGCACGGCCTGCCGACCACCTTGGGCGACCATTGCACCCCACGTCGGAGTCGGTGGGCGGACGCCGAAGCCAAGGAACGACAACGCGGCCTCGATGATGATCGCGGCGCCGATGATCAGTGTGGTTTGGACAATGATCGGGCTCATCGCATTCGGCAGAATGTGCCTGAACACGATTCGTCGATCGCTTGCGCCAGCGGCACGAGCAGCCTCGACGAACTCTTTCTCACGCAGCGAGAGGAATTCCGCCCGCACGATCCGAGCGAGTCCGCCCCACGACAGCAAACCCAGGAGTAGGGCAATACCCATCGGCCCAGATTTGATCCAATCCGGTAAGAAATCGATCTCTGGAAGGATTCGCCCAACCACGATGGCAACCGGAAGAAGCGGCAGACCCAGGATGAGGTCGGTGAATCGCATTAAGGATTGGTCGACACCACCGGGATAGAACCCCGCAAGGGAGCCGGTCACCGTACCCAACGTCGCAACGATCAATCCGGCGACAACACCGACAATGAGCGATGCGCGCCCGCCAAAAATGACCCTTGTGAAGACTGAACGGCCGAGGTCATCGGTACCGAATACCATGGCCGTCGGGGACGCATCGAGAATGACAGACTGCCCTTCCTCGATCACCTCGTAGAACACGCCTTCCGAACTTCCGCGTGGTGCAATGTTGCGGAGAATTCGTCCGTTCTCATCCAGCAGTGAGGCCGACGGATCGTCGATCCAGCCCCAATCCTGCATCAGCGGAGCCAGCGTCACCACAATCACGAGGAATGTCAGGAAGACGGTTGCCAGCATCGCCAGCTTGTGGCGCCGCAGTCGTGTGGAGAACAGATCCCACTGGGTGACAGGCTCAACCGAGATGCCTTCTGCTTCGTCGATCGCAACCGTGCCTACTGGACCGCCTGCGCCTGGAAGATCGTTCGGATCGGCGGGGTCGAGCCCGCTGTCACCGGAATCAGTCATAGCGGACTCTCGGGTCCATCACCCCATAGAGGATGTCAGCAACGATATTCATAATCACGATTCCGATACCGATCACCATCACAATTGCCATAACGACCGGATAGTCGATCGTCCCGATCGCGTTGATGTACAGCCTTCCAACACCGGGCCAACCGAAGATGGACTCGGTGATGATCGCTCCACCGATCATGAAAGCGATGTCGAGCGAGACCAGCGTCACAATCGGGATCATCGCATTCCGAAGCGCATGCTTCACGATGACCTTGCTCCGCGGAAGACCCTTCGCCTTGGCCGTCCTGAGATAGTCCGAATGCAGCACCTCGAGCATCGACGCACGCTGGAAGCGCGCATACCCAGCAAGGCTGATGAGCGCGATCGAGATAGCCGGTAAAGCAAGGTGTTGGAAGGTGTCCACTATTCGCTCAACCGTGGACATTTCGGAGTAGCCAGGATCGTTCATACCGGTCACGTAGAACACCTTCACCCCCGTCCACCGCTCGAGATACAGCGCCAGGATGATCTGGAGTCCGACGCCGATGATGAAGATGGGAGTAGAGAACGCAAGAAACGCACCAATGGTGCCGAGCTGGTCAAAGAACGAGTACTGCCGAATCGCCTGGTAGATCCCGAGCGGGATACCGATGATCAGTGCAATCGCAAGAGCGGTGAATCCGAGCCTGAAGGTTGCCCCGACTCGTGAGAAGACCAGGTCCCACACATCTCCTGCGCCCTGGAACGAAATTCCCCAGTTGAACCGGATTGTCATGTTTCGGACGGCGATGAAGATCGCAAGGCTCCAGATGCCAAGGATGTAGGCACCACGCCATTGCGTCTTCACAAAACGCACGAGAAGGTAAGTCGCAAGGACGGCGCCACCGATCGCGACGATGGGGATCACATTCTGCAGTGAGATCTCTTGCGGTGTTACATAGTTCTTCAACCAGGTGAGGTACTGCTTCCAACCTGGTTGGTCAAGACCCCAAGCTTCGGTCAGCTGCTGGATGAATGGCTGCATACGTGGATTCAGCTTCAGCCGATCCAACGGACCACCACCGGAGTTGTAGAGGAGTGTGAACACAATCACGCTCAGTGCCAACAGAGTGACTATCCCGTATACCAACCGACGTGTGATGTATGCGAGCAAGCGGGTGCCTCCGGCTGCAAGGGGTGACGCAACTATAGCCGGTGATCGGCGTCACGGTTATCCAAACGAGCCATGAATGTGGAGCCTCTATCCGTGGCTGGAACGATCAGCTGCCCAGCGCTGACCACCAGTAGACCGACGCTGACTTCGATCACTCGTAACGAACGCGTGGGTCAAGAACCCCGTAGAGGATGTCGGCGATGATGTTCATGATCACAATGCCGATGCCGATCACCATCACAATCGCCATAACGACCGGATAGTCAATCGTCTGAATGGCTGTGATGTACAACCGGCCAACACCTGGCCAACCAAAGATCGACTCGGTGATGATCGCTCCCCCAATCATGAATGCAATGTTCAACGACACAAGCGTCACGATCGGGATCATGGCGTTTCGAAGCGCATGCTTCACAATCACCTTGCTCCGAGGAAGACCCTTCGCCTTCGCCGTTCGTAGATAATCAGAGTGCAGGACCTCAAGCATCGACGCACGCTGGAAGCGCGCATACCCAGCAAGGCTGATCAATGCGATCGAGATTGCGGGCAATGCAAGATGTTGGAGGGTGTCGACCAGCCGCTGCCAGGTCGTCATGTCGGAGTATCCGGGGTCATTCATCCCGGTGACGTAGAAGACTTTCACGCCCGTCCACTGCTCGAGGTAGAGCGCAAAGATGATCTGGAGGCCAATCCCGACGATGAAGATCGGCAACGAGAAGGCGATGAATGCTCCAATCGTGCCGAGCTGGTCGAAGAATGAGTACTGCCGAATCGCCTGATAGATGCCAAGCGGGATACCGATCAAGAGAGAGAGAATGAGTGCAGCAAATCCGAGACGGAACGTTGCTCCAACTCTGGAGAACACCAGGTCCCACACAGCTCCCCCGCCTTGGAACGAGATGCCCCAGTTGAACGCGATGTCTGTGTTGGCTACGGCGATCCACAGCGCAAGCGTCCAGATGCCAAGCATCGCGACAGGGCGCCATCGATCTGTAGCAAACCTCAAGATGGCTGCGGTAGCAACGATCGCGATCCCAATCGCAAACACTGGTGCCACGTTCTCGAGGGCCAATCGATCGATGGTCACATAGTTCTCGAGCCATGTCAGGTACTGCCTCCACACCGGCTGATCCAGTCCCCACTGCTCCGTGAGTTGTGCAATGAGCGGCTGCATCCGCGGGTTGAGCTTCAGCCGGTCGAGTGGCCCTCCGCCCGACATTTGGAGGAGCGAGAACACGATCACGCTCAACGCGAGCAGGGTGACGATGCCGTAGACGAGACGGCGGGTGATGTATGCGAGCACGGTGCCTCCGGCGCAACAGTTAAGGCACCTTAACTACTTCGACGTCCGCGGTCAACGGTGGTGTGACGCAAAGAGAAAGGGAGCCCCCGGAGGGGCTCCCTTTCATCACGATTCCATCAGGAATCTGATATCGCCTCGACTTAGATGTCGGTGCGGTACCAGTTCTCGATGTTCCACGTGTGGCTTGCGTTGGTCGGATTGTGCTTAAAGCCACCAATCTCGTCCTCCCACACTGCGGCCGTCACAAGACGGGCATACAGCGGGAAGATCACCAGGTTGTCAGCGAGGATGTTCTCGGCCTCTTCAATGAGAGTGACGAGTTCAGCGTTGTCAACCGTGGCGTTCATCTCATCACGGACTGCGGCGAACCGAGCCGTGGCGTCATCGATGACCGAGGAATCCTCGGTACCCCAACGGTAGTAGTTGGAGCCGTCCGGTGGCGGTGCCTCCGGATCCCAGACATCGTGGATGCTGATGAGACCAGACAGGCCAGGTGACCCGACCCATGCCCACTCACCAAGGTCCCACTTACCGTTGTCAAGCGTCTCACCGAAGAACAGCTGGCTGTCCTCAAGCTGGTTCTCGTACGGGATGCCCGACTTCTCGAACATACCGACGAACAACTCAGACATCTTCACACGAGCGTCATTGTTCGACGTTGTGGAGAAGACGACAGAGCACGTCTTGCCGGCGGCGGCTACGGCTTCGCCGTAGGACGCTGCTGCTGCAGCGTTGTCAACCGTGTACTGGTTCCAAGCACCCTGTGAGAGGGTTGGAGAGAACGCATCAACGTATGACGTGAGCGGCTCGACCTGTCCGGCGAGAATCTCGTCGGTCAGGATCTGCTTGTCGATCGTCTGAGCGATCGCAAGACGCATCTCGTACAACTCGTTACAGCTGTTCTCGTTCCGCTCGAGGCGGCCTGGACCAAACTGGAAGTTTGCGTGCTCCCACACCGGACCGGAGAGAACCTCAACACGTGCACCCTCAGATTCGAGCGCTTGCAGTGTTTCGATTGTTTCGGTGTTCGGTGGAGGCTGGATTACGTCAATCTCACGTGCCTTGAAGGCATTGATGATCGACTCAGTCTCAGGGATGAACTTGAAGGTCACGCTGTCGAGATAAGGCAACTGCTGCCCGGTCTCTTCATCGGTCTTCCAGTAGTTGTCATTGCGGACGAGCTTCACGAACTCACCCTTTGCCCACTCACTGAAGATGAACGGCCCGTTGGATAGCCAACGCGTGTCATTCCAGTCAGCAACAAAGTCCGAACCCTCAACAGAGGCCTTCGGGAGGATCTCGCCGAAGTACAGCTCGTAGAGAACAGTCGGTGCTGCCACCGTGTACTCGAACGTCCTGTCTCCAACCTCTGTCGACACGATGTCCTCGTAGAACGTCTTGTCGATCGGAAGATCCGGATCCATGATGGTGTCGAGCGTGAACTGGAAGTCCTCACCCGTGATTGACGTTCCGTCTTCCCAGACGGCCGCATCACGAATTTCGTACTTCACAGTCATTGTGCCGTCGTCATTGAGCACCACGCCACCGTTTGCGGTGGTTGGGAGCTCGGTGACAAGCTCAGGAATCAATTCGAGTGTGAACCCGTCAATTTCCTGGACACCTGTTGCGTAGCCTTGGCCAATAATCGTAACGATGAAGTTGTCACCGCCAGGCACAAAGCTGTTCAGCGTTGGGGGCTCTTGGTCGTCAGCGACAATCGCCTCACCGCCATAGGCCCTTTCGACCTTTGGTTCGGTGGTGGTGGTTGTCTCTTCCGCAGCCTCCGTTGTAGTTGTGGTTTCTTCTGTTTCCGCTGCGGTCGTCGTGGTTTCTTCAGTCTCTTCTCCGCCGTCATCTGACGAACAGGCTGCCGCCACAAGGGCGAAAGCGAGAAGAAGTACCATGAACGCGACACTGCGGCTTCGCCACAATCGATTCAAAATTTGCCTCCTTGATAGCGCCGGGTGCGCACTTTGCTCCTGGCCGGCTAGGTCAGGACGCCAGCAACCACGTCAACCAGAACGTGGAAATGGCGAACGCGATCGAAAGGACCACCGTGAGGCGGTCCAGGTTGCGCTCGACCACAGTCGAGCCACCGACGTTCCCCGTACTCATCCCGCCGCCGAACATGTCACCCATCCCGCCGCCACGACCAGCGTGGAGCAGCACAAGGAAGATCAGCGCCAAACAGATGAGTAGATGGAGAACTGAAACGATCCCATCCAGCAATGTACGAACCCTTTCTCGCACGAGGACCCGCGTACGAGACGGGTCCGATGAGCGGAAGTATGGCGAGCAGTCAGTACTACCGCAACTACTTACGGACCTCCTCAGCGCAGCATCCTGACTCGCACCGGCCGCAATACCGTGCGCCGTATGACATCTGCGACACATCAGGCCCGCCAAACCGACCTGTCCCTTTTTCTCCTCCGGATTCGGTCTGCCCCTTCAGATGGGATGTCCGCGTCGAAGGTTGGGTGGCTGCACCACCGTCCTTGGACCTACCCGACGTAGTACGCGTTCCGTGTGATCGGGGTGTCGTCAAGAGGAGCCGGGTAGGGACGTCTCCGCCCCCACCCGATCAATGCATTCCACAGTGAGCGGATCACACCCAACTCCTCCCCTAGCCGGCCTGGTCTGTGCGGAACCACTCTTCGATGTTCCACGTGTCGGTCGCTTGTGTCGGGTTGTGCTTGAACCCACCAACCTCGTCTTCCCAAACGGCCGCTGTCGACAACCGGGCGTACAAGGGAAGGATCACGAGGTTGTCGGCGAGGATCGCCTCCGCCTCGGCGAACAGTTGCACGAGCTCGGCCTCGTCGACCGTTGCGTTCACGGCGTCCCGTACCTCAGCGAACCGCTGCGACGCCTCGTCGATCACTGAGCTGTCTTCGGTACCCCAGCGGTAGTAGTTCGAGCCTTCTGGGGGCGGCGCCTCAGGGTCGAACAGATCATGGACTGCTACAAGACCGGACAGTCCAGGCGAGCCCTGCCATGCCCATTCGCCAAGATCCCACTTGCCATTGTCGAGCGTTTCCCCAAAGAACAGCTGGCTGTCCTCAAGCTGGTTCTCATACGGGATGTTTGACTTTTCAAACATGCCGACGAACAACTCAGACATCTTCACACGAGCATCACCGTTCGACGTTGTCGAGAACACGACCGAACACTCGATGCCTGTCTCTGAAATCGCATCGCCGTAGAACGATGCGGCTACCGCCGGATCCGCCGTGTACACCGCCCAGTTGTCATTGGACAGATTCGGGCTGTACGCAGACACGTAGGAATCCATCGGTTCGACCTGGCCGGCGAGAATCTCATCCGTCAGCACATTGCGATCGACGGTGTGTGCGATCGCCTTTCTCATTGAAAGGCTCTCGTTGCACGATGTCGGGTTTCGGTCAAGCCGGCCTGGCCCGAACTGGTAGTTCAAGTGTTCCCAGATCGGGCCGCTGAGCACCTCGACGCGTGCGCCCTCTGGTTCGAGCGCCTGGAGCGTTTCAATGGTGTCCGTGGATGGCGGAGGCTGGATCACATCGATCTCGCGAGCCCTGAAGGCGTTGATGATCGATTCCGTCTCCGGGATGAACTTGAACGTTACGCCATCGAGATACGGCAGCTGCTGCCCAGTTTCAGCATCACGCTTCCAGTAGCTGTCGTTCCTCTCGACACGGATGAACTCGCCCTTTGCCCATTCGGTGAATACGAATGGGCCTGCAGACGGCCACATCGTGTCGTTCCAATCAGCCACAAAGTCGGTGCCCTCGACTGCATGCTTCGGGATGATGGTCCCAAAGATCAGCTCGTACTGAGCCGTGGGCAATGCCAGCGTGTAACTGAAAGTCTTGTCGGTGAACTCCGACGCAATGATGTCCTCATACGTCGAACGCGTGATCGGCAGGTCGGGATCCATGATCGTTTCAAGCGTGAACTGGAAGTCCTCGCCGGTGATCGCTGGTCCGTCCGACCAGGTTGCTTCATCCCTGATGTTGTAGCGGACGGTCATCGTTCCGTCTTCATTCACGATGACGCCACCGTTTTCCACAGTGGGTAGCTCGGTCACGAGCTCGGGGATGAGCGAAAGGTCGTATCCCGAGATCTCCTGCACACCCGACAGGTACGCCTGTCCAATGCGCGACACGATCAGATTGTCACCACCCGGGATGAACTGATTGAGTGTTGGAGGCTCCTGGTCGTCAGCCACCACTACCTCGCCGCCGTACGGCTTCTCCGTCTTTGGCTCCGTGGTCGTCGTCGAGTCCGGGGCGTCAGTCGACGTCGTCGACTCGACCTGTGCCGTCGTCGTTGTGTCTCCCTCATCACTCGACCCATCACCTGAGGAACACGCCGCCGCAACAAGTGCCATGACCATCAGAAAAACCGGGATAGCAACCCGGCCACGGTCTCCTGATTTACTCACATCTGCCTCCTCGCTCGTGCCCGAAGCGAAGTGGCCCTTGTCAGGCCTGGTGACCCCACCAATCGATCCGAGCGTGTGCTCTTACGCAGCGGGTGTATTCACCCGCAGTCGGTCAGGCGGCAACCACACTGCTTGAACGACGTAGGGGCAGTATCGACATTAATCAAGAAAACTGCAAGGTTTTCTTAACGCGATTCTAAATATTGCGAGCTATGGCTAGCCTGCCTGAGCTGCAACCCTTGCTGCTGCTGCCTTTGCGGCTTCTGGATCGCCAAGAAATTCTTTGCTAAGAACCTTAAGGTCCGGGTTGAGTTTGTACACGAGAGGGATTCCGGTTGGGATGTTGACCTCGGCGATCTCGTCGTCCGAGATTCCGTCAAGGTGTTTGACCAATGCCCGAAGCGAGTTCCCGTGTGCCGCAATCAGCACCGTCTCGTGCGTACGAAGATCAGGCACGATTGCGTCATACCAATAGGGAAGCATCCTTTCGACGACGTCCGCAAGACACTCGGTGGCGGGTAGCTGCTCCTTCGCAAGATGGGCATATCGCACATCGTGCGAAGGGTGCCGCTCGTCCGAGAGCTCGAGTGCAGGAGGCGGAGTCGCATACGAACGTCTCCATATATGCACCTGTTCTGTGCCATACGTGTCTGCGGTCTCCTTCTTGTTGAGTCCCTGAAGCGCTCCGTAGTGGCGCTCGTTGAGGCGCCAATGCCGGCGCACAGGGATCCACGAGCGGTCCATCCCGTCCAGAGCCAGTGCAGCGGTGTCGATCGCACGTTTGAGGAGTGACGTGTGCAGGACCTCCGGAAGCACGGCGGCATCCCGCATCAGCTCTCCGCCGAATCGCGCTTCCGCCACTCCCTTATCGGAGAGGACGACGTCGGTCCAACCGGTGAAGATGTTCTCAAGGTTCCAAACGCTCTCGCCGTGGCGGAGCAGCACAAGGTTTTGTGTGGCAGGCATAATGTTGAGGCTACTGCACCCGATCTACGATGCGATCTTGGTGAGGTTGACCTGCCTCACGTTCCACGAGGGTGTTCGCAGACCCGACCACTGATTGCGTTCGGGCTTGTGAGCCGCCTCTTCGGAAAACGGCAGGAGCCCATTGTGGCCGCCACCGCATGACCTGATCGCTACCCCGAGCGCCACTCGTCCGAAGTGCTCAGGGTCATCTTCGGTCATGACCGAGTAGTGCAGCGTCACCGTCGCTCTACCGGTGTCGAGGTCCGCCTCTGCATCCATCCCCGTCAGTCCCCTGGCCTGCCTCAGACGATCGAACACATCATCAATGTGATCTCCAAGATCCTCGTCGCTCCATCCGATTCGTCTTGCGACATCGAATTCGATCGCGAGGTCGTAGTCATGCATCAGAAGAGTCTAGGTTCTCGTCCTAGGCCGAGCCCGAGAAGGTCGACTCACACCCAATACCGGATGACGGAGGCGAACTGGTCAGGGTCGAGGGATGCGCCGCCAACGAGCCCTCCGTCGATGTCCCGTTTCGCCATGAGGCCTGCGATGTTACCTGCGTTCACCGACCCTCCGTAGAGGACCCGGACCGACTCGGCAGCATCTCCCGCTACCTGAGCTACCTCACTCCTCACGAAGGCACACATATCGCCGGCGTCGTCGGCGCTCGCGGTCTTGCCCGTTCCGATCGCCCAGATCGGCTCATAGGCCACGACCATGTCTGCGACCTCTTCCTCGCTGATACCGGCGAGACCAGCTCGAACTTGCGACGACACGCGTTCTTGCGCTTCTTCAGCCTCTCGCTCTTCTTCTGTCTCACCAACGCACAGGATTGGCGTCATACCAGCGTCGAGCACCGCGCGAACCTTGTGGTTGACAACATCGTCAGTCTCTCCAAAGAGTTGGCGACGTTCTGAGTGGCCCACGATGACGAAGGACACCGACAGCTTGCTCAGCATTCCGGGCGAGATCTCGCCCGTGTACGCCCCCGATTCGTGCCAGTCGACATTCTGGGCGCCAAGACGGATTGCAAGATGATCCGTCTCGATAACCGTTTGCGCCGATCTCAGCGCGGTAAAGGGTGGGCAGACCACGACTTCAACTCGTTGATAGTCAGATGACTCCAGCCGGTAGCTCAGCTTCTGCACCATCTGAATGGCCTCCAGATGATTGCCATTCATCTTCCAGTTGCCAGCGATCAAATCTTTACGCATGTGGACTCCTCATCAACACTTCGATTCCAGGAAGGGGTGCGCCCTCCAACATGGCGAGACCGGCCCCGCCTCCGCTGGACACGTGGGCGACTTGATCCTCCACACCGAGGAGCCGGATTGCAGCGACGCTGTCGCCGCCGCCAACGACTGTGTACCCATCACTCTCAGCGACTGCCGAAGCAACACCTTCGGTTCCATGACGGAAGGCGTCCCACTCGAATACCCCCATAGGTCCGTTCCAAAACAGCGACTCAGCCTCGCGTGCGGCTCCTGCAAAACTCGCAGTGGCGTCCGGTCCGATGTCCAGACCGATGGTTCCGCGCGGGATGTCGGCGGTCGAGACCACCTCGTGCGGACTGTCCTCTGCGAAGGACTCAGCCACGACGACATCCGTCGGGAGGACGATCTTGTCACCATCTGGCGAGGTGAGGAGGTCAGCGACCTCCTTGACCATGGAGTCTTCGACAAGCGACTTTCCGATCGAGTACCCGGCAGCTCTCAGCAACGTGAAGCACATTCCGCCCCCGATCATCATGAGGTCAACTTGTGGCAGCAGGTTCTTGATCACCCCAAGTTTGTCCGAGACCTTTGCTCCACCCATGATCACCACATACGGCCGATCGGTGCTGGTAAGGAGCTTCGAGAACGCCTCTATCTCGCTCTGCATGAGCCGGCCAGCAGCCGACGGGAGCATTTCGGCGACCCCGACATTCGACGCATGCGCTCTGTGCGCTGTGCCAAAGGCATCGTCGACAAAGCAGTCCGCAAGTTCGGCAAGCCCATGTGCCATGACCGGATCGTTGGAGGTTTCGCCCGGCTCGAATCGTGTGTTCTCGAGAACAACCACCGATCCATCCGGTGCGGTGTCGACCGTCGTCGCGACGTCCGATCCGTACACACCTGGGGCCTGAATGGTGTCGAATCCACCCATCCGTCCGAGCGCGGCCGTGACCGGCGCCATCGACAGCGATGGATCGATGCCATCCGGACGGCCGAGGTGGCTTGCCACTACGACCTTACGAGCCTGGCCCCGCGCTTCGTCGATCGTCGGGAGACAGGCAGAGATCCGGAAGGAGTCAGCCACTTCGCCGTTATCAAGCGGCACGTTGAGGTCCGCTCGAACCAGCACGACGTTGCCGCCGATGTCGAGAGTGTCGAGGGTCGGAAGGCTCTCAGCCAAGGCGACGCACGAGATCAACAAGGCGGCTTGAGTAGCCCCACTCGTTGTCGTACCAGCCGAACACCTTCACCAAAGACCCGTCGACCATGGTCGACGCTCCGTCGAGGATGCACGAGTGAGGATCGCCTACGATGTCCGATGACACGAGCGGGTCCTCGGTGTACTTCATGATGCCATCGAGCGGACCATCGGCTGCCGCCTTGAGTGCGCTGTTCACCTCGTCGACCGATGTCTCTCGGCCAACATTCACGACAAGGTCGGTGATCGAGCCGTCGATGATCGGCACTCGCATCGCGGTACCGAGAAGCTTGCCAGCAAGATTCGGGAGCACCTTCCCCACAGCGGTTGCGGCGCCGGTGCTCGCCGGAATGATGTTCTGTGCTGCAGCGCGTGCCCTCCTGGGGTCGCTGTGGAGGACATCCGACAAGCTCTGGTCGTTCGTGTAGGCATGGATCGTCGTAAACGCACCATTGTCGATTCCAAACGTGTCGTCGATGACCTTGGCCATCGGTGCAACGCAGTTGGTCGTGCAGGAGGCGTTCGAGATGATCTTGTGCACCTCTGGATCGAGCTGATCGTCGTTCACTCCGAGGACAACCGAGATGTCCGGATCTGGCGATGGTGCAGAGATGATGACGTACTTGGCCCCGGCTTCCAGGTGCTTGCTTGCTGCCTCGTGGCTCCGGAAGACCCCAGTTGATTCGATCACGACATCTACACCGAGCTCACCCCATGGCAGCTGGCTTGGATCGCGCTCGGCATACACGTTGAAGCGATCGCCGTCGGCGACAATGTCTCCGTCAACAACCTCGACCGTTCCGGGATATCGCCCATGAACGGTGTCGTAACGAAGCAGGTTTGCGTTCGCTTCGACATCGCCGAGGTCGTTGATTGCCACGACATCGATACCTCGGAAGGCGTCCGTTACCGAACCCCAAGCGGCAGCGATGCTCTCGGAATCGGTCACGTCCAGTCCGTAGACCGCCTTCCTGAGGTCGGAAGCGACGTTTGTGCCCTTTGCCGATCGGAAGAAGTTTCGTCCGATACGACCGAAACCGTTGATGGCTACTTTCATGCGACTCTCCTGGTTGTCAACGCGTGATCTGTGCGAGAAGAGCTCCGAGCCTGCCTGCGTCGTGACTTGGCCAGTCTTGTGACCTGTCGACGAGGTCTCCGACTACGAGATCCGCGCCGTATGTGGCGGCGATGTCGGATTCGAAGGAAATCGCTTGCAAACCGTCTGGAGCGGTAAATGTCTGTTCGTTTGCGACGATAGCACTGGGTGGTCGCACTCCCGTCAGCCTCAGCAGCGAATCCACGTGATCGATTCCATCCATCGAGTACGTCTCACCATCCTGCGTGATCAGGTTGGCGACATAGACAAGCTGGGCATCCGATCGATTGATCGCCTCCGTTATGCCGGGTACCCGCATGGCGGCCACCGTGGACGTCATCAAACTTCCGGGGCCGAGGAGAAGCTGGTCGGCGGACTCAATCGCATCGATCGCTCTGGGTGTCGGAGCGGCAGCCGATGGCAACACGCGCATCGCATCAATTCTGCCGCGATGCTGCTGAATAGTGACCTGCCCGAGAAGAACCTCTCCGTCTGATTCGGCCTCGAGCTGGAGATGTTGCCCGGCCGCAGGGATCACCGAACCCGATGCGCCAAGGAGCCGCTCAGCGCGGACCAGCGCCTGCTCGAAGGAACCCTCGATGTCAGCCAGTCCGGCGAGGATCAAATTCCCCAAACTGTGTCCAGCGACATCCGCCCCTTCGAATCGGTACTCAAACAGCTGTCGCCAGATCGACTCGTCCGGTGTCAGGGCGATGAGACACTTCCTGATGTCCCCTGGCGGCGGAATGTCGAGATCAGGTGCGAGCCTTCCACTCGAACCACCATCATCGGCAACCGAGACGACTGCATCGACCCGACCCGCATAGCTCAAGGCAGCTTGGAGCGCCTTAGAGAGCCCGTGCCCTCCGCCGATCGCAACCACATGCGGACCATCGAAGTCGATCGACAACGCTTCCATCAGCGCTTGCGGTTCAGCTGGGAACTCGCGCATCAGGTCGGCATGTCCCTGTGGCGGACTGCAGTAGCGAATCCGTGGTCCGTGAGCCTATCGCCTATCGCCTCGGCAAGGGCCACGCTGCGATGTTTCCCCCCGGTACAGCCAATGGCAATCGTCAGGTATGACTTTCCCTCATCCTCGTACTGAGGGATGAGGAACTCGAGCAATCCAGAGACTCTGTCAAGAAACTCTGATGCCTCAGGGTGCGAAAAGACATAGCTGCTTACCTCGGAATCGAGACCGGTCCGGGGCCGCAATTCGGGAACCCAATGCGGATTGGGAATGAACCGCACGTCAAACATCACGTCGACGACCCGCGGGATGCCGTTCTTGAAACCGAAAGAGGTGATGTCAACTCGCATCGTTGACCGTGTTGATGCATCCGAAAACGCATCCCGGAGCTTGTCTCGGAGATCATGCACGGACAGCTCTGTGGTATCCACGATGACGTCCGCTGCAGCCCGAACCTCGACAAAAGCCTCGCGCTCCGCACGGATCGACTCGATCAACGAGCCTGCATCAGCCGGATGGGGTCGCCGTGTCTCCTCGAACCGACGCGCGAGAACCCGATCGGCTGCATCGAGAAACAACACCGTGGTCGGAAGCCCGTCCCTGTGAAGGTCGATGAGCGCAAGTTCAAGGTTTGTTTCATTCATGCCAGCCCGGGTATCAGCAACAACAGCAACCTTTGTCCGGGATCCGTCGATCACGCCAACCGACTCCACAAGGTTCGGGATCAGGTCGATCGGCAGGTTGTCGACGACGAAGTACCCGATGTCTTCAAGCACATTGGCAGCCTGTGTTCTTCCGGCACCAGAGAGACCTGTGACGATCACAACATGTGTCGGTGGCGTAGTGTCCTGGGCTGACATCAGACCTCGTGAAGCGCTTCGAAAAGTTCTTCCGCCACCTTATCGGGAACGACGTCAGCGAGGTCCTCAATCGTCGCCGAACGCATCTTCTTCACAGACCCAAACCTCGAGACGAGGGCCTTCTTCCGACCTGGCCCGACACCTGGCACGTCGTCGAGGATGGAATCGATCATTGATCGATCCCTGAGCTTGCGGTGGTACGTGATTGCGAATCGGTGTGCCTCATCACGGACACGTTGGAGCAGGTACAGAGACTCTTCCCCCCTCGAGATCACCACTGGGTCGCTTTCTCCGGGTACGAAGACTTCTTCGAGCTTCTTGGCCAGCCCAACCGCCGGTATGTCGAGCCCGAGTTCAGAGAGCACTTTGGTCGCACGGCCTAGTTGGCCCTTGCCACCATCGATGACGACGAGGCTTGGCGGATAGGAGAACCGCCCGCGCTCCTCGACAGGCAAATCGCGCTCAGCCAGATACGCAGTGAAACGCCGTCGAAGCATCTCCTCCATCGCAGCGAAGTCATCCTGACCGTCGAGCGACTTGATCTTGAACCTGCGGTATTGCGACTTCTTTGGCAGCGCATCTTCGAACACAACCATCGACCCGACCGTGTGCCGCCCCTGGATCGTTGAAATGTCGTAGCACTCGATGCGCAAAGGGGACTCAGGAAGATCCAGTTCATCCTGAAGACTGCGCAGTGCCCGTGCTCTTGCGTTGTGGTCGCTATGGCGCTTCAGCCTGTGGCGACCGAACTCCTCTTTAGCGTTCGCCTTTGCGGTCTCCATGATTCGCCGCTTTGCACCCCGTTGCGGAACGCGGAGCGAGACAGCGGTCCCCCTTCGATATGCAAGCCAATCGCCCCAGAGCTCTGCGTCATCCGGGAGTTGCTGGACCAATACCTCATTCGGAGGCATCTCAGCACCGTAAAGCTGCCCGAGCATTCGGCCAACGAAGTCAGGAATGGAAATGTCCTCGACTCGATCCACAACGGTGGTCTTACGGCCGGTGACCCTTCCCTTCCGTACGTTGAGCACAACGAGCACAATTTCGAGATCGTCTTCGTCGAACGCCACGACATCGAAGTCCACTCTCTTGTCTGTCACGAGTTCTTGTCGCTCGAGTGCCGTATGCATGGCCGCGACCTGATCCCTCAGTCGCGCTGCCTTCTCATATTCCTGCTCTGAAGAGGCGACGAACATGGCCTCTTCGAGATCAGCGATCAGTACGTCGCTCTCGCCCGCGAGGAACGCAGCAAGCCCATCCACATGGGCTGCATAGGCGTCGTCGGTTACTTCCCCAACGCATGGGCCTGCGCACTTCTCGATGTGGAAGAGCAGACATGGCCGTCCAGATGTCTCGTGACGCTTGAATTTCGCGTTGGTGCACGTCCGGACCGGGAATGTGCGAAGTAGCGAGTCCAACGTTTGGCGAATCGAATACGCCTTGGCGAACGGCCCAAAGTATTCGACACCCTTGCGACGCTTGCCTCGCATCACCAGCGCCCGTGGCCACTCCTCATATCTTGTGATCGCTAGGTATGGGAATGACTTGTCGTCCTTGAGCCTCACGTTGAACTGCGGCTGATTCTCCTGGACGAGCGAATACTCGAGCATCAGGGCAGCAACCTCGGTGTCGGTCACGATCCACTCGAGGTCGTCGGCCATCTCGACCATCGCCCTCGTGCGGGGCTGAAGATCTCTCGCAAAGTAGTTGGCGGTCCTCTTCCTGAGAGATTTCGCCTTTCCGACGTACAGCGGCCTCCCGTGGACATCGCGGAAGATGTACACACCTGGGCTGTCCGGGATCGACGAGGATGCTGGACGTTCAAGCATCAGCGCAGGCTACAGACTCGATACCGACGCACTCGACAATCGCCAGTGGACTCCGAGCAAGCGTGGAACGTGATCCTGTCCCTCGTATCCCGGCAGCCTCTCGATGGTGTCTGCGCTGAGGGCTCGTTCGTCCATCCCCACCAGAGACCAACCGCTCTGGGCTGCAATCGTCAGCAGCGATCCGAGCGGTCGGTGGAAGAACCGGATTGATCGGCCGCCACCTTCCTCAAGCGACGAGCCGACGTCGAAATACGATCCCCACCGCCACAGCACCTCGCCATCAGCATCGATGATGGGGCTGGAACCGAGTGCGGTGTACACGGGATGATTGATCACGATGATCAGATGACCTCCCTCCACCACGATGCGAGCGGCCTCGGAAAAGAAGCCGGCGAGGTCGCCGATCAGGTCAACGAGATACACGCTGTAGGCGCCACCGAACGAGTCGGCTGCAAAACACGACAGATCGGGCAGCTCGGCAACGACAGCGGGATTCGTGCGGTGTGCCACTTTGGCAAGCTCGATGGACAGGTCGACTCCGACTACGGTGCCATCGATTCGTCGCATTCCCTGGCCCTCGCCGCAACCAAGGTCGACCCAGCGGCCTTCAACCGATGGCAGCAGGTGGTCGAACAGCGGATGAACATCGGTGGCATAGGCAGGATCCGTCGTGGCCTCGCCAATCCACCACGATGCGATGTCGTCCCAGTTGTCGCCCACCCGTCAGGTCCTGCTCGGAAGGACATCGCGCAGGAACTTGCCCGTGTAGCTCTGAGGCACAGCGGCGACGTCCTCGGGTGTCCCAACGGCGACAATGTCTCCCCCGCCGTCACCTCCGTCTGGCCCCAGGTCAATGACCCAGTCGACCGACTTGATCACGTCAAGGTTGTGCTCAATAACTGCGACCGTGTTCCCTGCATCGACAAGACGCTGGAGGACGCCAAGAAGTTTGCGGATGTCCTCGAAGTGAAGTCCTGTCGTTGGCTCATCCAGGATGTAGAAGGTTCGACCCGTTGACCGCTTGCCGAGCTCGGCTGCGAGTTTCACACGCTGGGCCTCGCCACCGGACAGCGTTGGAGCCGGTTGACCCAGACGCACGTACCCGAGACCAACGTCGTACAGCGTTCCGAGCACCCGTGCGATGCGAGGTTGGTGCTCGAAGAAGGTCAAGGCCTCCTCGATTGACATGTCGAGGACGTCGGCGATGCTGTGTCCCTTGAACAGCACTTCGAGGGTGTCGCGGTTGTATCGCCGGCCCGCACAGGTGTCGCACGGGACGTAGACATCCGGCAGGAAATGCATCTCGATCTTCAGTGTTCCATCGCCCTTGCAGGTCTCACAGCGCCCGCCAGCCACATTGAACGAGAAACGACCTGGCTTGTAGCCGCGCATTCGTGCGTCCGGGGTAGCTGCAAACAGCTGCCGGATCGCATCGAAGACCTTGGTGTAGGTGACAGGGTTCGATCGAGGCGTCCGACCGATCGGCGACTGATCGATGTTGATGACCTTGTCGATGTGCTCAAGCCCGGTGACCCTGCGATGCCTCCCAGGGAGGATCTTCGAGCCGTGGAGGGATGCGTGAAGTGACTTGCTGAGAATCTGTTGCACCAACGAGCTCTTGCCGCTTCCGGACACACCGGTAACGGCGACGAACGCACCGAGCGGAAACTCGACGTCGATATCTTTCAGATTGTTCTCCGCGGCACCGAGAACGGCGATCGCTTCTCCCCTGCCCGGTCTGCGTTCCTCGGGAACAGCAATCGTCCGTGCGCCCGACAGATACATGCCGGTAACCGACGAGGTTTCGCCTTCGATGTCCTTCACATTGCCTTGGGCAACGATCCGGCCGCCGTGTTCACCGGCGCCCGGACCGATGTCGACAATGTGGTCGGCGATTCGAATCGTGTCCTCATCGTGTTCGACAACAATCAGGGTGTTCCCGAGGTCACGAAGTCGCAGCAGCGTCTCGATGAGGCGCTGGTTGTCTCGTTGGTGCAGACCGATGGATGGCTCATCAAGGATGTACAACACCCCAACAAGCCCTGAACCGATCTGGGTGGCCAGCCGGATCCGTTGGGCTTCTCCACCGGCCAATGTGGCAGCCGATCGGGCGAGAGTCAGGTAGTCCAGACCCACAGCGACAAGGAACTCAAGACGCTCAGAGATCTCCTTGACAATCGGAAGCGCAATCGTCTCATCCCTGTCGCTGAGTTCGAGGCCGGTCAAGGCCTCAAGCGAATTCCGAAGGCTGAGAGCCGAAAGCTCAGCAATGTTTCGATCCTGGATGGTGACTGCCAGACTGATCTTGTTGAGCCTTCCACCCTCACAGGTGGCGCATGGGATCTGCCGCATGTACTGCTGGTAGCCGGCTCTTGCGGCCTCTGAGTCGCTGTCGGCGTAGCGGCGCTCTGTCCAGGGCACCACGCCCTCATAGTTGGCGTCATACGATCGCTGCCGCCCGAAACGGTTCTCGTACCGCACGGTGTACGCCGCATCGCCACCGCCGTAGAGAAGGAGTTCCTTGTCTGACTCGGCCAGGTCACTCCAGGGCCTGTCCACATCGATCTTGTGCGCCTTGGCCACGGCATTGATCAAACGCTGGTAGTACGTCATCCGGTGGCGCCCACGCCACGGCGCCATGGCACCTTCAGCGAGCGATAGATCTGGCTGCGGCACGAGGAGCTCGGCGTCGATTTGGTACTTCGTGCCGATGCCTGAGCAATCCTGACATGCACCGTATGGGCTGTTGAACGAAAAGTTGCGGGGCTGGAGCTCATCGAACGAAAGACCACATACCGGGCATGCGAACGCCTGGCTGAAGGAGAGACTCGGACCGTCCGTGATGTCAATCAGCGCCGTGCCGTCGGCAAGACCGAGGGCAGTTTCAATGGAGTCTGTGAGGCGCCTGTCGATGCCGTCCTTCCGCACGAGGCGGTCAACGATCACCTCAATCGTGTGCTGCTCATATCGCGCAAGCTCGATGTCATCCGTGAGGTCAACAACATCGCCATCAACCTTTGCACGGGAGAAGCCTGCCTTGACCAAGTCGGCGAAGAGTGCGTCGTACTCGCCCTTGCGGCCCTGAACAACCGGCGCAAGCACCTGAAATCGAGTGCCCTCCTCGAGCTCCAGGATTCGGTCGACAATCTGCTGCGGTGTCTGCCTTGTAACAGGAGAACCATCGTTCGGGCAGTGGGGTACTCCAATGCGGGCATACAACAAGCGGAGGTAGTCGTGGATCTCGGTGACGGTGCCGACGGTCGACCGCGGATTGCGGCTCGCCGTCTTCTGATCAATCGAGATTGCCGGTGACAATCCTTCAATGAAATCGACATCTGGCTTGTCCATTTGTCCGAGAAACTGACGCGCATAGGCAGACAGCGACTCGACATACCGTCGTTGGCCCTCGGCATAAATGGTGTCGAACGCAAGGCTGGACTTCCCCGACCCTGAGAGCCCGGTGAAAACGATCAGTTGATCGCGGGGAAGCTCAAGATCGATGTCTTTGAGGTTGTGCTCTCGAGCACCCTTTACGAGGATCTGATCGCTCGCCCTGTGTGTCTCCGCTGCTGCTGCCCGTCCGGCGCGGCGAGTGTACCGGCGCCCTGTGACACGCTTTCAGCCGCATCGGAGCCAGACGACGCCCTCGTGAGCACATACACCTGGAGGACGAAGAGCCACGCAATGACAACAAACAGCGGATTCCATCCGAGACCCGAGGCAAACGGCGCAGTCCACGTCGCAACCACTGCTGCGGCGATCACTGACCAGGACATACTCCGGGAGACGGCCCACACACCAAATGCGACGACAGCGACACCAGCGTCGTAGAAGAGTGACGAAGGTGAAAGCAGCAGCACACCGCCCACTAGGACTCCGATCGTGACCCACTCAATGCTGAATCGGTAGGCGCACCATCCCGATGCGACGGCTGCGGCAATCCACATCGCACCCGTTACAAGTAGCACAGAGGTGCCGTCCCCAGCCAGATTGGTGATCCAACCACTGATGTTGACGAGCAGGTGGCCGTTGACCTCAGCGTTCAGTTCGGCAAACGATTGAACTTGATCGACCCACAACGATGGCCATGACCAGCCAACCGCCAAAGCAGTGGCAACGTACAACGCAGCGCCCACACCGACTGCAGCAATGGCGCTCCGAACCTTCAACGCGACGATGAGAAACACGATCATGAGCAACCCGAACTGCGGCTTGAAGAGCATCAAGCCTGCTGCCACCCCGGCAAGTGCGGAACGATCCGACCAGGTGAGATACCAGACAAGAGAGAACAGCAGAAGAGTGAACGCAGTGTTTTGGCCCCCAAGCACCGCGACGGTCAGTGGCAACACGGCGAGCGCAAGCGCAGCACCGAGCACCGCGTGGGAGGTTCGCGACAACGCCGCATCGATCTTGGGCAAGATCAGCCACATCGAGAGAACGACGCATCCGAGTGACAACAGCGCATGGGCGGCGAGCGCTACGCCATACGGCATCCACGCAAGCAACGAGTAAGCAACCGCGGTGAACGGCGGGTACGCAAAGTACAGAAATTCGTCGCTGTCATCGTGGTGCGTGGCCTGGTACTCCTGTTGCACAACGGGGTCATACAGCTCATCGATACGCCCGTCGAGCACAATCTCACCGGCTGCGTAGAACGATGCGAAATCGCCGCCGAGAGTCGAAGCGACCTCGTCGTTTCCCGTCAAGCTCGCAAGTGCGGGAAGGATCGCAACGATCGCGACCACGACCAGAACAGCCCTCGGCAGAACCGTGAGAACGAAGCGTGACGGCTGGAGCGGCATGGCGTCACGCTAACCGGCAGAGCCCGATCGCCGGTGTCACGCTGCGCCGTCGACGATCTCCTTGAGCTCCCGTTTGAGCTCGTTGATTTCGTCTCTAAGACGTGCTGCGTATTCGAAGCGGAGGTCCTTTGCCGCTTCGTTCATCTCTTCTTCAAGCGACTGGATCAGTCGCCGTAGATCCGGCGTCGTCAGATCGAGCGGCTGCCTGTTCCTCAACTCCCTGGCACGGCGATCAACCGATGGCGCATCGCCACTCGAAACAAGCTCGAGAATGTCCGATACCCGCTTGCGAATGGTCTGGGGATCGATGTTGTGTTCTTCGTTGTACTCGAGTTGGCGCATGCGTCGGCGGTTGGTCTCGGTGAGCGCTCTACGCATCGAGTCCGTGACTTCGTCGGCATACATGATCACCGAACCGTCCACATTCCGAGCAGCTCGACCGATCGTCTGGATCAAGCTCGTCTCTGACCGCAGGAATCCTTCCTTGTCGGCGTCAAGAATCGCAACCAGAGCAACTTCTGGAAGGTCAAGCCCCTCTCTCAGAAGGTTGACGCCGATGAGTACGTCGTACTCCCCCAAACGGAGATCTCGAAGTATCTGCACCCGTTCCAACGTGTCGATATCAGAGTGCAGATAGCGGGCTCGCACACCAAGCTCAAGCAGATAGTCCGTCAGATCCTCCGACATCTTTTTCGTCAACGTTGTCACAAGAACTCGTTGGTCCTCAGCCGCCGCATTCTGGATCTCCCCGACAAGATCATCGATCTGACCCTTCGTCGGCCGAATCACAACTTCGGGATCTATAAGACCAGTAGGCCGGATGATTTGCTCGACCACCTGGGTCGACTCACGCAATTCCCACGCACTTGGAGTCGCCGAGAGAAGTACGACCTGGTTCGTGCGGTCGTACCACTCATCGAACCGGAGAGGACGGTTGTCGAGGGCTGATGGAAGGCGGAAGCCGTGCTCAATGAGGACATCCTTTCGAGACTTGTCCCCAGCAAACTGGCCGTTGATCTGGGGCACCGTCACGTGGCTTTCATCGAGGACCATCAGGAAGTCGTCAGGGAAATAGTCGAGAAGGGTGAAGGGTGCTTCGCCTGCCTCTCGCCCATCGAGGTACCGCGAGTAGTTCTCGATGCCATTGCAGTATCCGATTTCCCGCATCATCTCGATGTCGTAGTGTGTTCGCATCCGGAGACGCTGGGCCTCGAGCAGCTTGCCCTTTCGCTCGAGTATCGCAAGCTCGTCGACCAGCTCTTCCTCGATCCCGACGATGGCCCTGTCGAGTATCTCCTTGCTGGTGACGTAGTGGGTCGCCGGGTAGACCCATGCTTCTGTCAGATCCTCGATCACCTCACCCGTGACTGGATTCATCCGCATAATCCGTTCGACCTCGTCGCCCCAGTATTCGATACGGGTGATGGTCTCGTCATAGGTCGGGAAGACCTCAAGCGTGTCGCCCCGAACTCGAAACGTTCCACGGGTGAGATTGACCTCGTTACGTTCGTATTGGATGTTCACCAATCGGGTGATTGCTTCGGAAAGCGGGAACTCCACCCCCCTCACGAGCCGTAAGAGCTGCCCCTCGTAGTGCTCGGGTGACCCGAGACCGTAGATGGCAGACACGGAGGCGACGATTATCACATCTCGCCTGGTGAGGAGCGCAGCAGTCGCCGCGTGACGCAGCCGATCAATCTCGTCGTTGACGGTCGACTCTTTCTCGATGTACGTGTCGGATTGAGCGATGTACGCCTCTGGCTGGTAGTAGTCGTAGTACGAGACGAAGTACTCAACCCGGTTATGGGGGAAGAACTGACGGTATTCATTCGCAAGCTGGGCAGCGAGAGCTTTGTTGGGTGCAAGGACCAGCGTCGGTTTCTGTACCTCCTCAATCGTCCACGCAATCGTTGCTGACTTCCCTGATCCGGTGATACCCAGCAAGGTCTGGAACTCATCCCCTCGACGAATCCCTTCGCTGAGCCGCGCTATTGCCTCGGGCTGGTCACCGCTTGGTGAGAAGTCGCTGACTACCTCAAATGGACGCATCTCAGCCATCAGTATCCATCTCCTCGATAATTGAAAGCACCACACGCTCCGTCTCCGCCCAGGAACCAGAATTGTCGATCACACGGTCCGCCCATTCGATCCACTCCGCATCCGTGGGCTGGGCGGCGACACGTCGGCGGACGTCTTCTACTTCATTGCCACGTTGCACTGCCCGCGCAATGCGTACCTCGGAGTCAGCAACGACTGCAATGCGGACGGCGGCGAATCGACTTGCGACCGATAGCACCGGTACCTCGACGAGCATTGGGCGATCTCCGGCTGCTACGAGACCATCGGAAATCCTTTGGCTGATGTATGGGTGGGTAATCGCCTCGAGTGCATCAAGCTCGGACTCGTCGGCGAACACAATCTGTGCGAGTGCCGCCCGGTCGACCACGCCGTCTACCACTGCCCGTGGCCACCGTCGTGCGACTTGGTCGACGGCCTTCGTCCCCGGGCTCAGCACCTCGCGCCCAACCTCGTCGGCGATGATCAGACCGAACCCATGGTCCCCGAAAAGCTCCGCTACGGTCGACTTTCCTGCGCCAATTCCACCGCCGAGAACTACTCGTGCCGCGTGCGCTTCCTGAGGTACCTCGCCAGCCATGATGCGGACTGTACCCTGCGCCTGTGACACGAAACGCACGCTGGACGACCCGCCTCAAGGTGACTTCAAACGTCGTGCACGTCGGTGCGTTTGTGCTCGCCGTAGCAGGCGCAATCGTGCCAGAAGGCATGACCACCGCAAACATCACGGCAATCCTCTTGTCCGCCATCGGCATCGTGCTTGCCACGCTTGTGGATGTCCCTTTTGCAAATGCTCGACGGGGAAGCACGCTGATTGCGGTGTCGATCTTGCTCTATTCGGTCTCAATCGGGCTCACCGGCGGGGTCGGCAGCCCGTTTGTCCTGATGCCGGTGGCCGCAATCTTCCTTGCTGCCGTGGCAGGCGGCGCACCGACCGCAACAGCAGCAGCTGTGTTGAGCGTTGCCGGTTTCATGACGGCATCGTGGCTCTCAGACTCAGCCGCCACAGTTGATGCATTGATTCGGGTACCCGCGATCTACGTGATCACGGCCATCGCGATCTCAGAGGTTCGCCGGGCGCTTCAACGAGAGTCCGAACGGGCAGACGATCTCGCCGTGGCGCGGTCTACATCCGAGGGCAGGCGAGAGCGCATGGAGGCCACTCACGACCTCCTCGAAGATCTGATGGATGTCGCAACTTCACCCGATATCAATGCGGTTGCCGCGGCACACGATGGGCTGAGGGACCTTGGTGTCATCGTTCCAGAAGCACCAGCGAGAATTGTCACCGTCCAGGGAGTCAACCTCGCGTTTCGAGGCCAAGTCCCCGATGTAGAGGCCATTCACACAGTCCCGATTGAGCGGGGCGACACGCGGCTTG
>JBPCTY010000038.1:0-3265 GCA_051011415.1 Acidimicrobiia bacterium | reverse complement strand
GTTGGGGTGTCGGCCTTCACCGCCCTTCAAGCGCTCCGAGATCACGGTTCGCTGAAGTCGGGTCAGAAGGTGTTGGTGACCGGAGCCTCAGGTGGTGTTGGTACCTATGCGGTTCAGATCGCAAAGGTGCTTGGTGCTGAGGTGACCGGTGTGTGCAGCACTCGGAATCTGGACATGGTGCGGTCCATTGGCGCAGATTACGTCATCGACTACACCGAGCGGGACTTCACAAAGGGCGGTGCACGGTACGACCTGATCTTCGACAACGTCGGGGCACACTCGCTGAAAGACATGAGATCTGTGCTCACACCCAACGGACTGCTTCTTGCGAATGGTGCTCCTGCGCCGACAGGATGGTTCGGAGGCATCGGACACCCGCTCACGGTCAGCATCGTTGCGATGTTCTCAAAGCAGCAGGGTGGTGCGTTCCTTTCCAAAGAGAACCCAGGAGACCTGGCGACATTGAAGGACCTCGTCGCCGAAGGCAAGGTATCGCCGGTGATCGATCGAACGTATCCCCTGGACGAAGGTGTCGAGGCGATCGCCTACGTCGGTGAAGGACACAACCAGGGCACCAGCATCATCACGATGTGATTGTGCCAGCTACTCCGCGACGCAGGTGACGGTGAACGTCCCGTCGGCGACCCTGAGGTCACCGTTACCAGCGTTGAATTGGTAGTACGACTCTTGCTCGAAGAATGTCGCCGTGCCAGACGCGGTCGTTCCGTCAATTGTGAAATCTGTGACGCCGAGGCCCGCGGGTAGGTCTGCGTTCTGCTCGTAGATCGTCTCGTCTGCGATCCACTCGTCCTCGCTATCGATTTGGAGCTTCACCTCTAGCGAAGGCGTGTCGTCGAAGTCGCCTCCCGGGAGCGCCAAGGCCATCACATCTGATGGGCTTGTGATGACCGCTCCCTCATTCGTCAGGATTGCAACGAACCCTCCAAAGAAGTCAGCGTCACAATTGGCTATCGGGTGATCCTCGGGGAGGACGAACTCCCACGACTGATCGCCGATCGTGACGGCTGCTGTGCCACCTGCGGTATCGAACACACCGCTGACATCGGTTGGCACGGTGTCTGTGTCTTGGCCGTCAACCGAGCTCGTGTCGTCGGAGGGATCGCTGGACTGGTCCGAAGCAGCGGCGCTGCTCGTGGGAGCCGAAGTGTCGTCGGAAGACTCGTCACCCGAGCCGCCACATGCGACAAGGGTCAGCGCCAGCAGCAGTCCAAACGCAAGGAGGGTGAATCGCGACATGCCAGATCCTTCCAAATCGGTGGTGCAGCTGAACCTAGCGATGCGATTCGTTGCGTGCGAGACCCATGTCGGTGATTCGTGAGAGAGCCCTAGAACCGGCGAAGTCGCCCGACTTGCTTGCTAACGATCGGCGAGGGCTTCCACTACTGGAGCAAATCCTTCTGCGTCCCGAATGACGTAGTGGGTGATGCCGAGGCTCTCCTTGAGATACCCGATCTTGTCGACGATCTGGCCCAGTGTGCCGACGAGGATGAACGGTGACTTTTCGATCGTCGCTTCATCGAGCTCGAACCGATCGGCAAGCTCGGTACTCGAGGGAGCCTCTGGGCCGAGCGCGGTGAATTGAACAAGCGCAGACCGCTCGATGAACGGGTCTCTCGGTCCAGCAGATTCGGTGAGCCAGGTTGACCTCTTCTCGACGTCGGCGAAAGCGAATCCTCCGGCGCTGGGCGCACCGTCTAGGCCATGAGTGAGGCCCGTGTATTGGAAGACGTCGGCATGCTCACCTGCCAATCCCACGACCCTTCGCCCGTGGCCTCCAATGAGGAAAGGCACGTGCGCTTGCTTAGGGGACACTCCGATGTCATCGATGTGAACCGATTCGTAGTCCCCACTGAACTCGACTGAATGTTCGTCGAGCAAGGCACGGAGAACGGTCAGAAACTCCTCGAATCTCGACACCCTTGGCCCTGGCGGGCGGATGGGCGCACCGATCGAGTCATGTTCGGCTGCTGAGTATCCAGTTCCGAGGCCGAGCACCAGCCGGCCGCCACACAGACGATCGGCGGTCGCGACCGTTCGTGCCAGAAGGGCTGGGTTGTAGAACTGTGTGTTGAGCACCAGAGGGCCAAGCCGCAGCCGAGTTGTCGATTCGGCCGCGATCATCAGAGGTACGAACGGATCAGTCACAAATGCACCGCCACGGCGACCGCCCGAGCCTGGAGCCCCAATGTGGTCCGACGTGAACAGTTCTGTGTACCCGAGGTCCTCCACTTTGACGGCATGCTCCCGCATGGCGGCAGCATCGCCGAATGGTCCGCCCTGCACAGCGAAACGAAATGGCCGTGACAGCGGTGGAGTGTCCATGCGACGAAGCTACCAACGAGTAGGCGCAATCCGGGCACGGCGCCGTGCGCTCAGTCACGTATTCTGTAGCCGTACGCAGACCTCGGAGGTATCGACATGTCGGATCACATCATTCGGACCATCGAGGACTACCGAGCGCTTCGGGGCGACGGTTCGAGTCTCGTATACGAGAAGTCGATGAGCACGATCGACGACCACATCCGAGACTTCCTCGCGATGTCGACATTTCTAACGATTGCAAGCATCGATGCTGACGGCCACATGGACGTGTCGCCGAAGGGAGATCCACCGGGGTTCGTCAAGGTTGTAGATGCAACCACGATCGCAATACCGGAGCGGGCAGGGAATCGACGGGCGGACACATTCACGAATGTCCTCCAGAATCCGTCTGTTGCCTTGATCTGCTTCGTCCCAGGGATGGACGAAACGATGCGGATCAACGGCACGGCGAGTCTCACTGTGGATCCGGAGCTTCTGGCCACGATGGAGGTACAGGGACATGTGCCGGAGCTTGCACTGCTCGTTCACGTCGAGGAGGCATTCATCCACTGCGGTAAAGCTCCGAAACGAGGACGCCTGTGGGATTCCGACGCGCAGATCGATCGGTCGACCTATCCCAAGATGGGTGAGGTGATGTTCGATCATGGCCAGTTCACCGAGGTCACCCGTGAGCGAATGACCGATCTGGCCCAAGACGACTACGAAGACAACGTCTACCCCACCAGCTGACGGTGAAGAGAGCCTGAATCATCGGAGGCGCTTGCGGCGTCGTGCGAATCAGCGCCGACGAGACCAGCAAATACTGGAGAGCGGAGTTGCGCAGTCGCTAGGGTCGATTCGGTGAGAACATTTGTGGGAATCGCGCTGATTTCGATGCTGTTGCTAGCCGCCTGTGCGCCGGGTGATGCCGACAAAGATCTCA
>JBPCTY010000037.1:0-2767 GCA_051011415.1 Acidimicrobiia bacterium | reverse complement strand
ACTTACGTCTTGACATCGGCGTAAGTCTCTAGTTGTATGACAAAACTATGGCAGGAAGACCACCCACCCCGTGCCCACCTTCGGGCTCTCCAGGAACGCTGCTTGAGCTCATCCGCAGCGGATCAGCAGGGACCCGGGCAGATCTCGTCGAGGTCACCGGTCTTGCTCGTAGCACGGTGTCGCAAAGGGTCGACCTGTTGATCTCGGAGCAGTACATCAAGGAAGCTGGCGAGGCCCGTTCAACCGGTGGTCGCCCACCGGTGCGGCTCGCGTTCAACAGCAACCGTGGTGTTGTCCTGGCTGCCGACATCGGCGCAACTCATTCTCGATTTGCAGTGTGTGATCTGGCGGCGAGCCCGATTGCAGAATCGACAATTGACTTGTCGGTCTCAGATGGTCCGGACGTCGTTCTCGATGCGGCCGAGCGAACCCTCGACGATCTGCTTGCGTCGACTGGAAGATCCGAGAACGAAGTTGCGGGAATCGGCATCGGCGTCCCTGGTCCGGTTGAGTTCGATGCCGGACGGGCCGTTCACCCTCCCATCATGTTCGGTTGGCATGGTTATCCAATCCGTGACCGATTCAGCGAGCGGTACCAGGCACCAGCGCTCATTGACAACGATGTCAACATCATGGCGCTCGGTGAGTACTGGAACCTCAGCCGACCAGTCAGCGATCTGCTCTTTGTGAAGGTTGGCACCGGGATCGGATCCGGTTTGATACTCGGCGGACATCTGCACCGTGGTGCAAAGGGTGCCGCCGGAGACATCGGACACATCCAGGCTGGTGCGACAGATGTCGTATGTCGGTGTGGCAATAGTGGCTGTCTGGAAGCATCGGCAGGCGGTGGAGCACTGGCTCGGCAGCTGGCAGCACTTGGCTACGACACGACGAACAGTCGTGACGTCGTTGAACTTGTTGCCAAGGGCAATCAGGATGCAGTCCGATTACTTCGAGACGCTGGCCGGCTCATCGGTGAAGCCCTGTCGAGTGTGGTCAATCTTCTGAACCCGGAACTCGTGATGATTGGTGGAGATCTCGCTCAAACGGGTCAGACACTTGTCGCAGCAATCAGAGAGGTCGTCTATCAGCGATCTCTGCCTCTCAGTACTGCGGACCTTCGAATTCAAGACTCACCTCTCGGGGACAGGGCGGGTGTGATCGGCGCAGCCGCTCTCGTACTCGACCACGTCCTGCACCCTGAAGAGGTGGACGCATCGATCGGCAATCAGATGAAGAGTGTGTCAGCGTGAGTACCGCTTTCACGGACGTTTCGGTTTGGGCGAACTCCCAATTCGGGAGGACGCCGTTACAAACCGAGAAGGACCGGCTGGGCCGGTCATCGTACGCATAGGAGGAAACAAGAAATGAGAACACAGAAAGCCAGCGTCCGCCTGATGCTGCTGGTCTTCGTGCTCGCACTCGTTGCAGCTGCTTGCAGTAGCGACGACGGCGACTCCGGGGACAGTGGCGACTCAGGTGGAGACAGCGGCGAAACTACCGAGACCTTCACAATCGGTGTCTCGAATAACACGGTCGGAAACGGCTGGCGTGAACAGATGATCTGTGCCATCAAGGCAGAGGCTCGCGTTCGCGGCAACGTTGACGAGGTTGTTCTTCTCAATAGGGAGACGGACACCGCTGGGCAGATCAGCGATATCACGAGCCTTATCTCACAGGGAGTGGATGCAATCATCCTGAACCCTGGTGATGCTGAGGCATTCAACGCAGTCATCGAAGAGGCGGAGTCTCAGGGAATCATCGTGGTTGTCGTTGACAACGCGGTGACGAGCGACTCGGCATATCTCGTGTCGAATGACCAAGCTGCATATGGAGAGCTCGGCGCACGCTGGCTGTTCGAGCAGCTAGGTGGCGCGGGCAACGTGGCATACATGCGTGGAATCGACGGTGTCGGTGCAGACACACTCCGTGACGAAGGCTTCCAAGCTGCCCTCGCGGACAACCCTGACATCAACATCGTGGCAGAGGTCTTCACAGACTGGTCGCCGACGACAGGTGCACAACAGGCACTTGAAATCATCACGACCCAGGAAGTGGACGGCATCTGGACCTCCGGTATCGATTACCCGGTAGTGGAGCAGTTCGATGCAGCAGGCCTGCCATACGTGCCGATCGTTGGTGCAGACAACAACGCATTCATTGAGCAGCTGCTCACGTTGGATGGTCTGTCCGGTGTTGCCGTAACGAACCCACCATCAGTTGGTGGTGCAGGAGCGGCTATCGCAATCGACATCCTCGAGGGCAAGGATGTGTCCAAGAGGACGCTTCTGACGCCACAGGCTCTGTCTGAGACAGCCGACCTTGAGGCGATCTACGTTGAGGGCGAGTTCCCAGCTGGCTGGAGCTCCTACATGGAGATTCCTCCATACACCAGCTACACGGCCGACGATGTCATCGCCTGCCTAGGCCCTGGCGAATAGATAAACAAGTAAACGAGTGAATGTGCTGGGTGGGGCCTTCGGGCCCCACCCGACACGAAACCGCTGTGGCGGGAGACCCAAGGTCACCAGCACAGCAACCTTCGAGGGATGACTTTGTCGAACACCGACCACACGCTGACTACTGAGGCGATAGCGAAGAACTACGGTCCCGTCGTCGCGCTGCGATCTGTCGATCTCGTTGTACAACCTGGCGAGATTCACGCATTGCTTGGTGCCAACGGCGCCGGTAAGAGCACCCTCGTCAAGATCCTCTCCGGTGTAATCGCACAAGATGCGGGAACCGTGAACCTGAAGGGGAATCTCGC
>JBPCTY010000036.1:0-11600 GCA_051011415.1 Acidimicrobiia bacterium | reverse complement strand
CGCCGACGACTCGCGAAGAGATCCAGAACCAAGGGATCCGCGATTCGGAGATCGACCCGAGCGAGTACTACCCGGACGACTACCACCCGCAACTTCTGCTGGAGTGGCCCGTGGAGAATGACATCGTGATTCCGGTCGAGCAGATGCCAGCAGACATGTACGCATCGATGTCGCAGAACTGGCGTCACAAGCAGGCATACAAGAAGCACATCAGCGAGCTCACGGCCGAGGAGTAGACGCTTTTGGCGGTCCCTAGATCGCGGTGATCACGTAACCGCGGATGAGACCCTCGACGCGGCCATCGCCAAATCGCTTGGAGATCGCAGAGGTCGCACACGACGTGGCTTCATCGAGTGATCCGGGTGAGCGTCTCTCGATCTCGTCTCGCAGCGGCGTACCCTGGCAATAGGCAATAGCGGGGTCTGCGGGATCGGCCGCGACGCTGATGGTCTCGATCGCCTCGACGTCGACGTGTGCGAAACCGGCGCGCGACAATTCGGCACGGTAGACGGCAGGATCGTGATGGCCGTGCGGTGTTCTTGCGAGAAATATCGGTGGGTCGTCAGGGAACATGCCAGCTAGGGCGTTCGTCACTTCATCTGCGAACTCGTTCGTCTCGATGCGGTCCCACATGTTGAAGATGAAGGCTCCTCCCGGTCGCAGCACCCTTCGTGCTTCGCTGTAGGCCCGAACCCTGTCGGGAAAGAACATCGCCCCAAACTGGCACAGCACAAGATCGAAGCTGCTGTCGTCGAACGGAAGCTCCATCGCATCTGCTTCCCTCCAGACGATGCCGTCCGCGTCAGGTTGCGAAGCTGCGGCTCGGTCGAGCATCGGGCGGTTCAGGTCGGTTGCAACGTACTCGGCTTGCTCGCCGAGAACGGTGGCAGCTGCTCTGGTGACGACCCCGCTGCCTGCGGCCACTTCAAGGGTTCGGTTCGGCTTGAGACGAGCCATTCGGGCGGAGAGGTCCTCCGCGTAGTGCTCGAAGATGAGCGGCACCAGATAGCGGTCGTAGATGTCCGGAATCGAGCCTCCGAATGAGGAGTCAGTGGAGTCGGGTTGTGAGGCACTCATGACCGGATGCGAAGGACGAGCTTGTAGACCTCGACGCTCGCCATGACGACGACAGCCCCAATGATCGCCACTCCGAAGTGGGCGGCGTCAAGCGGTTCGGTTCCGAAGATTCGCTGGAGGAATGGCACGTACAGGATCAGCAAGTGGGCGATCAATCCCACACCGACCGCGCCGAGCATCGGCTTGTTCGTGAGCAGCCCGACGCTGAACACGGATCGCTTCTCCGAGCGCACCTCTAGGGCAAGGCCGAGCTGCCCGAAGATCAGCGCGGTAAACAGGACTGACTGCCAAGCGCTGTCATCTGCGTTCCACAGCCACCAGCCGATCGCAAGGGTGACAATCGACAGCACGAAGCCGAATACTCCGATGAACACGGTGGTTCCCCCACCGAAGATCGACTCAGTCGCGGACCGAGGGGGTCGGTCCATCACGTCGTCCTCGGCCGGCTCAACACCGAGTGCGAGAGCGGGAAGCCCATCTGTGACGAGATTCATCCACAGAATTTGAAGGGGAAGCAGCGGAAGCGGCATGCCAAGGAACGGTCCGATGATCATGACCAGGATCTCTGACGTGTTACAGGTCAGTAGATACTTGATGAACTTCCTGATGTTGTCATAGATGACCCGACCCTCTTCAACAGCGGCGACGATCGTCGCGTAGTTGTCATCAAGCAACACCATGTCGGCCGCCTGCTTCGAGACATCGGTTCCGGTGATGCCCATGGCGATTCCGATATCGGCCTTCTTGAGCGCCGGCGCGTCGTTCACGCCGTCGCCCGTCATGGCGATGAGCTCACCGTCGGCTTGGAGAGCACTGATCAGTTCAAGCTTGTGCTCCGGTGACACCCGCGCGAAGACCGACACGTTCTCCGCCGCGACCTTCCGAGCCTCGTCGTCCATTTCGTCCAGCTCGGGTCCGATCACAACGTCGTCTGACCTCGTGACGCCGATTTGCTGCGCGATGTGTCTCGCCGTGAGCGGATGATCTCCCGTGATCATCACAGGGCGGATACCTGCTGAGAGCGTCTCGGCGATTGCTCCCGGCACCGCTTGTCGAGGTGGATCGATCAGCCCGAACATGCCGACGAAGACGAGATCGGACTCGTCCGGAATTTCATCCTCAAGGGGCTTCACGGCGAGTCCGAGGACTCGCATTCCTTTGCTGGCAAGCTGCTCTTCTGCGTCAACGATGCGGTTGCGCCACACGTCGCCGAGCTCTTCGACCTGCCCCTCAACCCACACACGGTCGGTGTGATTGAGCAGCCCTGTCACGGCTCCCTTGGTCAAGGCGACATATGGAGGATTTGCGGGTCCAAGGAATTCGAACAGCTCCCTGAGATCGGCGGGCACATCCTCGGCTGAGGAGGGGACCCGATGCACCGTGGTCATCCTCTTGCGTGTCGAGTCGAACGGATCTTCGGCAACTCTCGGCATCGCACGTTCAATAGTTGGCTTCATGAGCCCCGATTTCGCACCAGCTACGACAAGAGCGCCCTCTGTTGGGTCGCCGACCGCGTGAAAGCCGTCGTCTGTTGCGAGAGCGGCATCATTGCAGAGCACTCCGGTGAGCAAGGCAAGCTCGATCGTTGGCTTCAGATCGTCGACCACGGTCGTGGCTTCCTCAACCTGTAGCTGGTGGTTAGCCACATCGAGCACGACAGCGGTCATTCGGTTCTCAGTGAGAGTTCCGGTCTTGTCCGTTCCAATAACGCTCACCGAGCCGAGTGTCTCGACGGCCGGAAGCCGTCGTATGAGGGCCTGTCGCTTCAACATTCGTTGCGCTCCAAGAGACAGAGCGATGGTGACGACCGCAGGCATCGCCTCGGGGATGGCAGCGACCGCAAGACTGACAGAGGTAAGGAGGAGGGTCTCCAGATCGTCTCCGCGGATCATGCCCATGATGAACAAAAGGGCGACCAGTCCGCCTGCCACCGCTGCAAGAATCTTTCCGAGTTGATCGAGACGAGCCTGGAGCGGTGTTTGGCCGTCCTCGACCGCCTGTATCAACGCGGCAATCTTTCCGAGTTCTGTCTCCATCCCGGTTTCTGTGACCAGAAACTCTCCTCGTCCTCGGGTCACGGTTGTACCGGAATAGACCATGTTGCGGCGTTCGGCGAGTGCCCTCACCGACTCGAATATCACGGTGGCGTCCTTGTCGACCGGTTCGGACTCGCCCGTAAGGGTCGCTTCCTCGATCTGAAGGTTTGACGCATCGATGAGTCGACCGTCGGCTGGTACGACGTTGCCCGTCTCGAGTGTGACCACGTCGCCCGGCACGATGTCGAGCGATGACACCTCGGCGAGCTGTCCGCCCCGCTTGACCCTGACTGTTGGCACCGCCATCTGGCGAAGTGCCTCCATGGCTTCTTCTGCCTTGGACTCCTGGACGTATCCCATCACCGCATTGAGAACGACGATGGCGAGAATCGCGACAGCCTCGATCCAGTCTCCAAGCAGCGCCGAGATGATCGCCGCTGCGACGAGAACGTAGGTCAGGAAACCCTTGAACTGAGCGAGGAGGATTGAGGCTCGCGAGCGGCCTTGCTGTTCTTCAATCTTGTTCTGACCGACCCGTCCGAGACGGTTGGCTGCCTGTCGCCCATCAAGACCATCGACACTGGAGTCGAGGCCGATCGCCGTGTCACCGACAGAGAGCTGCGACCAGTCAGTCGTCTCCGTCGGAGCCTCGGTCATGAGTGTCAGCCCGTCTCTAGCTCAGACCAGCGGTCACCCTCGGCAAGATCGATGACCGTCCAGGCCATGGCCAGCGCGCCATCGCGGATCGCCTGCATGCCATCGGCCGTGATGGTGTGCGCGGCAAACTCTGACTGATGGTTCACGATGGGGTAGCAGTGCAGGTCGATCATGGGATGGATTGACGGAACCACTTGGCTGACATTGCCCATGTCCGTGGAACCTGATGTTTTGGGCGGGAGATCCGCGAGCCGGTTCATGCGGCGGCCCAGGGCTGCAGAATTCGTCGTGTAGAGATCGACCATCACAGCATTGTTGTTCATGGCGCTGTACCGATATCCCTCGGCCTTCACCTCAAAGGTGCACCCTGTGGCGAGCGCGGCGGCCTCAAAGCATGCGACGATCTTCGGGTACAGAACGTCCAGCCGTTCGTCGGACGCCGAGCGCGCGTACCAAGCCATGGAGGTGTGATCGGGGATGATGTTCGGTGCTGCTCCGCCATGGGTGATGATGCCGTGCACCCGATCAGAATCCTCGAGCTGCTGACGCAACATCGAGACGTTCGAGTAGGCCTGAACCGCTGCATCGAGAGCGTTAAGGCCAAGGGTCGGCGCACTCGATGCGTGAGCCGTCTTGCCGTAGAAGTCGACCGCAAGGTGATTGATCGCAAGGAACTGCGGATCGACTAGGTCCTTCGTCGACGGATGGATCATCATCGACGCTGCGGCACCTTCGAAGGCACCCGCGTCGATCAGGTCGACCTTGCCGCCGTAGTGCTCCTCCGCAGGTGTGCCGAGGACTTCGACCTGAATCCCAAGTTCTTCGGCCAACGGCAGGAGCGCAAGTCCAGCGCCGATGCCTGCGGTGGCGATGATGTTGTGTCCGCAGGCGTGCCCTACTTCTGGAAGTGCATCCATTTCGGCGCAGATGACGACGCGGGGACCGGTTGTTCCTGCTCGGGCAACGAATGCGGTTTCGAGCCCGTATGCGGGGTATTCGACGTCAAAGCCACCATTCGTGAGTGCCTCCACCATCTTGGCCGATGTGTTGTGCTCGACGTACGCCAGTTCTGGGTTTTCGTACATCCATCGGGATAGTTCCTGCAGGCTTGGCTCAGCCGCATCGAAGGTCTCAGCGGCGCGCTGCTTTGTGGTCATCGGTACCTCTCCTCGACGGAATACTCCGCCGCCCTTGCTGGTTGCTCGCTCGGGGAGTCAGGCTACATCTGACCGCGCAAGCGTGCGTGGAGACCGGAATGAGCCGGGGCTTCGTACCATTGCGAAAGCCGGCCGAGCACGACACGAGGATCAGCTACATGCATCTCATCGCAGCGATTCCTTCACCGCCTCTGAACGTGATCGAGATCGGTCCCCTAACCGTCCACTTCTACGGGATCCTGATTGCGCTCGGCGTCATCACTGCGCTCATCGTGTCGCGAGGCCGCTACGTCAGATTCGATGGTGCAGCCGAACTGTTCGAGAAGGTCGCAATCTGGGCTGTGGTGTTCGGTTTCCTTGGCGCAAGGCTCGGGTACGTCACGACACACACCCATCGCTTCACCGACAGACCGTGGGCCGTCTTCTTCATCTGGGAAGGCGGGCTTGCCCTCTATGGCGGGCTGCTTGTCGGTGCGATCACTGTCATCTTCCTGATGAACAGGCACAACGGCGACATCTTTGCGTTCGGTGATTCTGTTGCCATTGGTGTGCCCCTCGCCCAGGCCATCGGCCGGTTCGGTAACTACTTCAACCAGGAGCTCTTTGGGACACCGAGCGATCTCCCATGGGCGATCATCATTGACCCTGCCCGCAGGCCCGCCGGATACGAACAGTTCGAGACCTTTCACCCGACGTTCCTGTACGAGGCCGTGTGGAATGCATTCATCATCGTCCCTGTGATCCTGATCCTCGAGAAGCGGGGCAAGCTCTTCAAGAGCACATCGTTCGGGATCTACATCGCGATGTACGCGTTCATTCGATTCATGATGGAGCTGCTCCGCACCGACACGACCTTCCGCTTCCTCGGTATTAGCCGCAACGGGTGGGTCTCCATTGCAGCGTTCCTCTTCGGCGTCGGATGGATCATCTATGCACAGCGTCGCAAAGAGAAGCGAACGCTGGTTGGCAAGCCGACCTTCTTCAGCCTGCAGCCGGCAACCGAGTCCACGTTGGATGAAGCGGATGACGAAGCGGCGAGTGCTGAGGACGAAGCTTCGGCAGTCGACGAGTCAGATCTTCGCGAAGCCGTTGATGAGCATCGGCCGTCGTGGGCGCGAAAGCCCAAAAGCGGTGAGGATGAGCCTGACGGCTGATTAGACCTCAGCGGTGGGGTCTGGCTGATGCAGACCCACGATCATTCCGGTTGTGTCGGTGAAGTAGCAAGCGTGACCGACGCCTGGGATCGTGAACTTCGGCACCACAATCTCGCCGCCAGCAACGATCACCTTGGCCATGTATCCGGGCAAATCGTCGACTGTGATGGTCGCCACGGTCAGCGGCTGACCATCCTGAGACGTAGCGAATCCGGTGTCGATTCCATCTTCGTCACCGGATCGTGCGACCAGATAGTCCTCGGCGCCCCACTCCTGGGGCTTCCAGTCAAAGACTTCCTTGTAGAACGAGGTCGATGCCTCGAGGTCGCCGCTGTTGAATTCGACGTAGCTGATGTAGGGCATCGGTCCTCCTATGCCTCGACGAACCCGGCGAAGATGCCGAGGATCTCTCGTAGACCCTCTGAGTATCCCTCTGCGATGCCTCCATCAGGAAATCCGGTGTGCTCCACCATCACGGTCGTGGTGTCCCCAGACTGCACGAACCGCACCCTTACTCGTGTCGCCTCGGGCCACTCAGGGGCCTTCCATGCGTAGACGATCTCGTTCGGCGGGTCGTAGACCTCCACAGTCCCAATCGTGTACTCGGTGCCATCCTCGAACTCCTCGAAGAAGCGGCCGCCTTCCTCCGGTTCGAACTGGATATGGGCGGGTGCGGTCGATTCGGGGGCAAACGAATACCTGTTCTGTTCGCCTCGGCGAGGCCACCACTCGTCGATGCGATTCACATACACGTTGAACACCGTCACCTGACTTGCCACGACATCAATCTTCTCATTCACGGCTGTCATTCTCTGCCTCCTCTGCGATCTGCTTGAGGGACGTGAGCGCTCGGGCCCATGTCGACTCGATCTCATCCATCCACGCCTCGACTTCTTCGAATGCCCCGGCCGAGAGCGAATACCAATGTTCTCTTCCGTCCTTCTGGTGTTCAACGATCCCCGCGTCGGACAACACACGTAGGTGCTTGGAGATTGCTGGCCGTGAGATGTCGAACGGCTCGGCCAGACGCCCCACGGTCGTAGATCCTCCCGCAAGATGTCGAACGATGGACCGGCGTGCCGGATCGCCCAGAGCAGCGAACGTTCGGTCGAGGGTTGCGTGCATCGGTAACTCCTTGGTTACCAATAAAGGTAACTATTTGGTTACCGGTTGTCAAGAGGGTGGAGGTCGGCGGTGGGCTGGTACGCTTCTGCGCACTGCTTCGGCGTTTCCGTATTGATTCCTGTCCTTCTGGCCGGGTGTCGGGTGCCCCGAACACCACCTGAGTGAGAGAGATCAATGCTCTCTCCATTGAGATAGGAATCGAATGAACATCTTCATTGGCAACTTGCCATACACCGCGACCGAGTCCGATCTGCGGTCTCTGTTCGCTGAATACGGTGACATCGAGTCGGCTGCCGTGATCATGGACCGCGAGACAGGGCGTTCCCGTGGCTTCGGTTTCGTCGAACTCGCAGAAGGCGCACGTGCCCAGGACGCAATCAAGGAGCTCGATGGAGCTGAGCTTGACGGACGTCCAATTCGGGTCAACGAGGCGCAGCCAAGGCGCCAGTAGTGGCAGATCAGGAAAACGCCAGCTCCGCAGCCTCGTCTTCACGAGAGCCTGAGATGGAGCCGTGCCCGCGCTGCGGGACAAGGATTCGTACATCCGAGATGAACATTCATCTCGCACATGCCCACAACTACGACCCTACGGCCCGCAAGCCGGGTCGAAAGGGCCGGCGAGAAGACCGCTGACGCAGTCGATTGCCAGGGCATAGTCCCAGAACAAATGAAGAAGGGGAGCGGATGTCCGCTCCCCTTCTTTGCGTGTGTTGTGCTGAACGCCTACTCCTCGTATCGAGGCCTGACGTCGGTATCGCGCTCCGTTGAGACGCCGACGACTTCCTTCTGCGAGTCGGCAAACAGCTCGCCCATCGCTCCGATGCTTGCAAGGATCGATGTCGTCTCCATCGGGAGGTAGATCTTCGTCGCTTGTCCGTCTGCGATGCCTTGGAGGGCTTCGAGGTACTGGATGGCGATGAGGTCCGGTGTCGGGTCACCCGTGTGGATAGCTCCGAACACACGCTCGATCGCACGGCCTTCACCTTCTGCCACGGTTTCCTTCTGGTACCGCTCAGCATCGGCGACTTCCTTGATCGCTTGCGCCTGGCCCTGCGCATCAAGGATGCGAGACTCCTTGACACCCTCTGCTCGGAGGATCTGAGCCCGCTTCTCACCCTCGGCCTCAGTGACCTGGGCACGACGGTCGCGCTCTGCCTTCATCTGGCGGTGCATTGCATCCGTTACGTCTGCAGGAGGATCGATGCGCTGGATCTCTACACGCACGACTCTGGTTCCCCAGACATCGGTTGCCTCGTCCAGAATCTCACGCAGCTCGGTATTGATCTTCTCCCGAGACGTGAGCGCCGCATCCAGATCCAAGTCGCCGATCACGTTACGAAGGTTGGTCTGTGCGAGCTTGGTAGCTGCGAGAATGAAGTTCGCAACGTTGTACGCAAGCTTCACTGGATCCGTTGCCTGGTAATACACGACCGCATCGACGGTGACGACAACGTTGTCCTTCGTGATGACTTCCTGTGGCGGGACATCGACGACCTGCTCCCGCATGTCGATCTTGCGCACCTTCTCAATGAAGGGAACGATCATGTGGAACCCGGGATCGAGTGTCTTTCGATACCTACCGAACCTTTCGGTGAGGCCCTGTTCGTACTGCTGAACGATCTTGACGGCGAGCGCCACGTAGATGATCAGCACGATGATGAGAGCTAGGACGATCCCAGCGATCATGTGTTTCCCCTTCCTCGTTGCGTGTGTGTACTAGTTGTTTCGGGGCTCGACGACTAGCCGTGCGCCGCGTACTTCGATGACCCTGACCTCAGTGTCGACGGCTATGTCTTCGTCCCCATCGGTTGTGGCACGCCAATCCTCCGTGCCCATCTTGACCCTTCCGGTGCCGTGGAGCCGGTTCACTGGAGCCGTAACGATTGCACTCGAGCCGATGTACCTGGCGGCTCCGACGGGGATCAGTTCCCCTCGTGTGTCTTTGCGTGCGAACTGCTGGAGTAGATAGAGCGAGCCAACCGATACGACCACAAACACGACGATCTGGAAACCGATGCCGACTCCTGCAAGTGCGACGACGCCTGCGGCTGCAGCTCCGACGGCGAATGGGAGCAGGAAGAACCCGGCTGTGAGCATTTCGCCGATTGCAAGGAGCGCCGCAGAGCCGAACCACAGGCCAATCCAAAGGCTCTGGTCGAGGTTCTCATCGGTAGGCGCAACAAGGGCGACGAGGGCGACGAGGGCGACCATCACGAGGATCCCTGCCCAAAGCGCCCAGCCCGGTGCGCGGCTGTCGGTGCGTGGCAGGCTCGGTGGCGTCGGTTCCGACTGTTCGGCAGCCGGCTTTGGGTCGCGGTAGGCCGAGGCCCATTCTTCTGCGAATCCGTCAACGTCGGGACCGGTGACCGCCTCAATCGACTTGCCTGCAGCTGCCGCCTCGTTCAGATGAGAGCGAAGCTCGGACGACATTTCGTCAGCGGAGTCGGCGAAGACGCCTGACTCGACCCAGTAGGTGTGGCAGCGTTCCACCACCTGGTCAACAGTCAGATCAGTCACTTGCTCACTCCCTTCAATACCTGGTCAACACCCTTGCTGAGGTTGACCCACTCATCTTGCCATTCAGAAAGCCGCTTCTGGCCTTCCGGTGCGATCCGGTAGTACTTCCTCGGCGGTCCGGACCCGTCTGCCTCGACAAAGAAACCCTCGATAAGTGCTGACCGCTGCATACGAGAGAGAGTCGGATAGATGGACCCCTCGCTATTCAAATGCAGTCCCTTCTTGCTCAGCTTGTCGGCCATCTCGTATCCGTAGCTGGGCTCCTCACTGATTATCGCGAGGAGACACATGTCCAGCACGCCTTTCAGTAGTTGACTTCGGTGGTCCATTCGTGGCATACCTTGCGTCACCTGTTATCGGGTTAATTATGATACTTAGTTATTACAGATATCAAGGTATCGGCGATTTGTCAAGGAAACTTGAGGGGGGAGGGCTCGCATCGGTCGCTTCGCTCCCTTGCTCGCCGCTTTGAGCTTTTAGCTTTGAGCTTTGACCCCTGGGGTTGGGAGTGAGCACAGACTCCGAGCCAGCGGCCAGTCGCTCGAGCCCCAGAGTTCAAAGCTAAGAGCTCAAAGCTCAAGGCTCTCCAGTGATCTTGCGCAGTTTCCGAGCAGACAGCCAGTCACTTCAAAGCTAAGAGCTCAAGGCTCACAGCTCTCCAGTGATCTACCTCAAGCTGGTCTTATCGATGAATGCAAGGGATTGGCCGATGAGGTCCTCAAGCACGTTGCTATCGACCTTGGTGAGGTCCTTGATGTAGAGGCAGGACTTGCCGGTTCCGTGCGGGCCGAGATCGCCGAGCAGGTCTTGATACGAGTCGAAGCCGTCCATGATGTAGAGCGTCATTGATTGCTTTCGGGGCGAGAACCCGATCTTCATCCAGGTGCTCTCGTTGCCCGAACCCGTGACGTAGGTGTAGTCGCCGTATCCGACAATGGAGGCGCCCCACATCTTTGGTTCTTCGCCGCTCAACCTTGTCATCATCTCTTTGACCGTGAACGCATCTCTCCGGCGGGTGTCATTCTCCACCGAGTTCAAGAAGGCATCGACATCGCCGTCGTTCTTCTTGGTCTTGGGTTCTGCCATTGGGTACGTGCTCCTGCGATCGACCAATGGAGAAAGTAGTACGCGTGGGGTGAGCCATCCGACGCAGATAGGACGAGGCGGATGGAAACTGCTGAACACAACCGCAGCTGCGCCAGTTTTGATACCGTCTGCTCCTCATGGTGACCCAGCAACCCAGTGGAATCGTCGCGTTCCTCTTTACCGACGTTGAGAACTCGACTGCTATGTGGGACCAGCTCGGTGGCGATATGGCCTCCAGGCTTGAGGCACACGACCAGATCATGCGTCGCATCATTGAATCGCACGGTGGATACGTCTTCTCCACGGCTGGCGACAGCTTTGCGGCGGCCTTCTCCTCGGCGACCAATGCTCTCGAGGCCGGATTTCAGATTCAACTAGCTCTGGATACTTCCGAGGACGTGGATCAGATCCGGGTACGGATGGGAATTCACAGCGGCGAGGCGTCGATTCGCGACGGCGACTATTTCGGTCCGAGTGTCAACCGTGCGGCACGCATCATGTCGTTGGGTCACGGCGGCCAGATTCTGGTCTCAGCGACCGCCTCGTCGCTCATAGGGGACAGCCTGACGGAGGTTCAGTTGACAGAGCTCGGTACCCACAGCCTTGCCGGCTTCGAGTCACCCGAGCGCATCTTCCAGGCTGATCCGGCCAGCGGTCCCGTCGAGTTTCCTCCGCTTCGATCGACCTCGGCTGTGGCCAACAATCTTCCGGAGCAGCCGACTCCCTTCATCGGACGTGACGTCGAACTCGCTGAGATTGGGCAGCTTATGGAGTCGTCACGCGTCGTCACC
>JBPCTY010000035.1:0-8271 GCA_051011415.1 Acidimicrobiia bacterium | reverse complement strand
AAACCAACCGATAGAAGATCGACGCCATGTCTCATGACGCCCCCAACTGGTCAGCCACTCGTGGATACATGCGCCGCTTCACCGTCGTCATCGTGGTTCGATCCTTGCCGACCAACGAGCGTGCGAGTGCTTCTGCTTGCGGGATCACATCGTGGTCGTCGGCTGCGATGTGGATGACACCCGTGGCTTCGGCCTCGTCACCACCAATTTTGCGACACGAGATGACAAGGTCGTGTGCGATCGGCTGGGGCAGCTTTGCAGCGATGAGCGATGACATCCCCGGTGAGAATGGAATGCGCACGTCGATTGAGGGCAGGCAGAAGAAGCCGCGGTCGCGTCGCATGATTCTGTAGTCGTGGGCGAGCGATAGAAGTGCCCCAGCGGCGTATGCGTGCCCGTTGAGGGCCGCGATGGTCGCGAACGGTGCAAAGGTGATGCGTGCGAGTAGCCGATCGACCTCGCCCATGAACTCAGCGAGATCGTCCGGGTCGAGGGTTTCAACCTCGTCGAGGTCGAGTCCAGTGGACCAATACCGATCGGTCCCGGTAACGATGAGCGCGGACACGCCATCGTTCGCTTCGAGGACGTCGAAGGCCTCGTTCCACGCTGCGACTGCCGCTGCGCCGATTCGGTTCTGACCGTCGGACATCGTGATGGTCGCGACATCGGCAGAGATGGCAAGGTCAAGATCCGTCATCCGCGGAACGGTACCAACGCCCCGATCCGGCCCGGTACGATTCGCACATGATCTCCGAAGGCCAATCCGCAACCATCTCGTTTGACGTGACACAAGCGGCCACTGCCGCCGCACTCGGATCGGGCGACGTCGAGGTCCTCGGCACGCCCAAAATTGTGGCCCTCGCCGAAGAAGCAGCCGTCGCCGCGATAGCGGGTTCAGTCCCAGACGACTCGACGACGGTCGGCACGAATGTCACGATCGATCACCTATTGCCGTCGCAGATCGGTGCGACGGTCCACGCTTCGGCAACTGTTACGAGCGTTGACGGGAGACGGGTCGGGTTCGCAGTACAGATCCGAGAGGGTGACGCGACCGTGGCAAGGGGCACCCATCAACGCGTGGTGGTCGAAAGGTCCCGGTTCCTTCCGAGCTGATTTCAGCCGAGCCACTCGATGCGGCACCACGTGCGTTGCTGGCACGACGGACATTGCATCCATCGGCTGTACGTCCGGGTTGGGAACCACACCGAGATCGAGAGAATCCGCACGACTGCCTCGACAAGGCTGATCCGTGACTTCACCGAACACGTTGAACAGGTGATGACCGCCGTGCCTGGCTCCCGATGACCCGCCGAGTACAGCGCTTCGTGCCCGTCGGTTTCGTGCCGGTCGACCAGAGGATCATCCTTGAGCGTGTCCTCCAACTCGATCGGCGGTGCTTCGAAGAGGGCTCGCTTTCCTTCTCGATCAGATCGGTCCGTCACAGTCTCGCCTCGATGTTTGCCGCAAGCTCCCGATATGCCTCGGCCGAGCGAGACCTGCCAGCGTGCTCGAGCACGGACACGCCCTCGCCGGGAGCCTCAGCGACCCGCACGGATCGAGGAACCGGTGGGTCGATGACCTCGAGACCGTGCACCTCCTGCACCTCAGTGAGAACGCGCTTGCCGAGGTTGGTCCGCTGGTCGTACATGGTTGCGACGCCCCCGAGGACCTGGAGATCCTCGTTGGTGTAGTTGCGCACATCGTCGATGGTTTCGAGCAGTTGCCCAACACCGCGGTCGGACAGGGTTTCTGCTTGGAAGGGGATCAGCACTGTGTCTGCGGCGGTCAACGCGTTGACCGTGAGGATGCCGAGGGATGGCCCGCAGTCGATGAGTACGACGTCGTAGTCGTCCTTGATGGGCCCGAGCGCCCGCTTCAGAACGAACTCCCTCCCGGTCTTCGTGAGGAGATGGATCTCGGATCCGGCCAAGTCGATGGAGGAGGGAAGGAGATCTGGCCCATCGCGCTCGATCAATACGTCGGCTGCGTCGGTTCGTCCAAGGAAGACGTCGTGGATGGTTTCATCAAGCCCATCGGGTTCGCTGTCCGTTGCGTACGTGAGACATGCCTGCGGGTCGAGGTCGATCATCAGAACTGTCCTGCCACGCTCGGTGAGTGCTTCCGCGAGCGTGTGAACCGTTGTGGTCTTGGCGACGCCACCCTTCTGGTTGGCGACTGCGATCACGGTGGACATGAGGTGATTGTACGTCCGAGGTCAGGGGTGTGAACCGGAAGCACCGGTGGGCATCGCGTGTTCTGTAGCATCGACCACATGCCGATATACATGGATGTCCACGAGTCGCTCGGCGACGCCACTGCTGAGGATGTTGCAGATGCGCATCGTCGAGATCTTGAGGTCCAAGGGGACTTCGGCGTGCGCTTTCTCACCTATTGGTTCAACGATGCTGCCGGAAAGGCCTTCTGCCTTGTTGAGTCGCCAGACGAAGAGACTGCAGTGGCCTGCCACAAGGCTGCACACGGGCTCACACCGCATCGGGTTATCGAGGTCTCGGGTGATTCCATGGCCGGATTCTTCGGCGATTGGCAAACGAATGACCACGATCAGGTGATCTTGGACGACGACAGCGGAGATACCGACACGGCCCTCCGAGCCATCATGTTCACCGACATCGTTGGTTCGACGGAAGTCAGTTCGCGGCTTGGTGACGAGGCAGCCGTCCAGCTTGTCCAGGAACACGATGCGGTTGTCCGGGAGTGCCTTGATACCTACAACGGCCGCGAGGTCAAGCACACGGGCGACGGAATCCTTTCGTCGTTTGTCTCGGTGGCACGGTCGATTGCGTGTGCGATGGAGATTCAGAGGGTGATCGCACGCAGCGAGTCTGGACTTGCGGTCAGCATCGGAATCAGTGCCGGTGAGCCCGTTTCAGAGAGCGAGGACCTCTTCGGTGCGTCTGTCAATCTCTCTGCACGGTTGTGCGATCACGCAGGCAGTGATGAGATTCTCGTGTCCAGCGCGATCAAGGATCTTGCGATCGGCAAGTCGTACCGGTTTGACGATGCGGGCACCATTGCGTTGAAGGGTTTTGACGATGCGGTGTCCGTCTTCACCGTCGATTGGCGGCAGGCTTAGCGACCGCCCTCTGGTGCACAATCAACGGTGGTGTCCTGGATGACCGGGTGACCTGTCTGTTCGATATACACCGGGATCAGGCATGCGCCAATCCTGCCATCCGGCTCGAATACAAACTGTGCGATTGCCGTGGTTCTTCCCTCCCCGTAGGCCTGCCACACGAAGTTGCCAAGACCGAATGCGATCGGCTTCCCGTCGTAGAACTCAAGAGGATGGAGCACGTGTTGGTGGTGGCCGAATATGCCGTCGGCACCCGCATCGATCCAGGCCTCGGCTTGGCCTCTCTCGAAACTTCTTACGGTGCGTCCACCGTTCTCCCCCCAATGTGCCGTCACGAGAACTATGTCGGCTGACCCCTTGGCGATGCGGATCGCTTCGGCGATTGATTCGGTGTTGTCACCATGAGTCATCCCTGGCCGATCCTCGCGCGCAAGCCACGAGCCCGTCTCAGGGTTGACTCCGCCACTTCCGATGACCGCGATCTTCCAGCCGTTGATGTCGGTGGTGTACGGCTCGTAGGCCTCGACGATGTCCTTTCCGGTGCCGATTGGGACGATCCCCTGTGAAGCCAATCGGGTTCGCCCATCGAGCATTGCCTCAAACCCGAAGTCCATTCCGTGGTTGTTGGCAAGCGTTGCAACGTCGACGCCTGCGGCTGCCATCTCCTCGTGCCCATCGGGACACTTGAACGTATGTGGCTTGTTCCAGGGGGTTCCCTGGTCAGACGGCGAGCACTCGAGATTGATGACGGTGAGATCGTCGCGTTGGAAGATGCCTCCGAGCCCAGACCATGCCCAGTCGTAGCCCTTGGAAGGGAACGACCGCACGAAGGCCGGGTCGAGGTTGACGTCGCCTGTTCCTGAAACGACCAGTCGCTGGCGTGGTGTTTCGATCGGTGCCGGCGGCTCGGTAGTCGTCGACGTGGTGGGTGCCGCGGCGGTCGTTGTCGGCGCCTCGACGCTTGGCAACGTTGTGATCGTCACGTCGACAGGCGTGGTCTCGGTCGATGCGGTAGAAGGCTGGCTGCATCCTGCAGCAGCCATCGCGAGCACAGCAAGGCAAACGAGATATCTTGGATCCACGCGGACAAGGTACCGCGAGAAATCAGATGGTGGTTCCGGGTCTCAGGGGGTTTCGTGACTACACCGACCGAATCTGCTCCCTGGCTTCGGAGAAATGCATCAGCCATTGCGGCATCGTCCGTTGGCGTGGTCGCGACCGTGTTTGCCATCACATTTGGCACACTCGGACTCAGACACTTCTGGCGGTTCCACGTCCATGTATTCGACGTCGGAATCTTCGCTCAGGGAACGTGGCTTCTCTCCCGGTTGAAGTGGCCATTTTTCGTCACGATCAGGGGGCTCCCGCTCTTTGCGGACCACTCGTCCTACATCCTCGTGCTGATCGCCCCGATCTACTGGCTGTTTCCTTCTCCGGCCACTCTCATCGTCATTGGTGTGATCGCCCTTGCGATTACGGGACCGCTCGCATTCCTGGTCGCACGTCGCGCCGGCGCTGGCCTCGTGCTCTCAACGGCGACTGGAGTGCTCGTGCTGTTCCAGCCTGCGCTCCAGTGGCAGGTTCGAGACTCCTTCCACCCCGAGATCCTTGTCATCCCGCTTGTCGTCGCTGCCATCGCGCTGCTTCAGAAGGATCGCGATGGGTGGGCGGTCGTGGCATTCGTCATCGCATTGACAGCGAAGGAGGACGTGGGTCTCCTGATCGCTCCGCTCGGTCTTGTCATCTGGTGGGTCATGGGGAAGAAGCGAACGGGTCTGAGCGTCGCAGGTCTTGGCGTCGGTGCGTTCCTGCTCAACTTCCTCGTCCTGTTGCCAGCCTGGTCACCGTCCGGGGAGCTCTTGTACAGCTACCGGTACGCCGCCCTCGGCGAGGGGCCACTTGGCATCGTCGCTGGGCTGCTCACCAAGCCCGATGTGTGGATCGAGGTGTGGTCGGACCCGCTTCGTCTTGGATACGTTGCGGCGCTTCTGCTTGCCCTGCCGCTCGCGCTGCTCAGCCCGCGGTGGCTGCTTGTAGGCGTTCCAACCCTCTTGGCCAATGTGTTCACCAACCACGGCTACCAGTACGACGTTCGGTATCACTACACGGCCTACCTGATAGCGGTTGTCGTTGTCGCTGCATGCTTCGGTGCAGCTCGAGTTCAGCGATCGTCGGTCAAGAATGCGGTCTGGATCGCGCTTGCTGTGATGATCGTCTCCGGGTTCACGACGTGGTTCGCCGTGGCGCCTGTGAGAGAGACGTGGGCTCCACCGCACGAACATCAGGACCAGATCAGGGAGATCCTCGACCAGATTCCGGATGATGCCGCTGTATCAGCGTGGACGACCTTTGGCGCTCACCTGACCGAACGCGAGTTTGTCTATCTGTTTCCCAATCCGTTCTCTGAGCACTACTACGCCACTCCAGGCCCGTATGGCACGAATGGCGGAGATATCCCGGACCCAGCCTTGCTCGACTACGTGTTTGTTCGAACGGATTCCTACTCGTTGCACGATGCACTCATCGCGGAGCTATGGACGTCGGATGACTGGGCAGTGGAGGTCAACGATCCGCCGTTCCTGCTTCTTCGATCCGTGGACAGATAGCCGAACCGGCGACAGCGGGTCCTCTGATCGTCTATCGATGAAGGTGGCTACGCCTTGGCGGTAGCGAAGGTCGCATTCTCCCAAGCGTTGAAGACCTCAAGCACCTTCTCCGGCGTCTCCATCATCGGGACGTGTCCCACCCCATCGAAGAATGCAGCCGTCCAGTCGGGTCGTTCTCTTGCCATCCACTGCGCCGAGGCCACCTGGACGAGGGCGTCCTCCGTTCCATGGATGAGAAGCGTTGGCTGGCTGACCTGATGAAGAAGCTTGGCGAATCGCCTTTTCCACAGGACGTAGGGGGCGATGGAGTTCATTGCCTCGACCAATGCGGCGGTCGGCCAATCCTGGGTGCGGCGAAGCCGCGATACCTCGAGGCCGAACTCGCGGACGCGTGGGTCAACCTTGTCGGGCTCGGCACACACGAATGCGAGACCCTCGTCGACCGACTGCTCTGGGGTCTGGGTTGCACGGTATGCGTCGATCGCTCTTCCGCCGACGACAGGGATGATGGGTGTCGACAGGCGCGCTACTGCGGCCGGACGTACGGAAAACCAGTTCGTGACAGGCGCCGCCGGATTGACGAGCACGAGTCCGGCAACCAGATCTGGATGACGGGTTGCAGCCAAGATCGAGATCAGGCCACCCATCGAGTTGCCGATCACGATTGCTCGGTCGCCGAAGTGCTTGATGACTCCTGCAACAAGGTCGGCGTTGACCTCGACGGCCGAACCGCGATCTACGGGTGGGGTGTAGCCGAACCCAGAGAGGTCGGGGGCGACGACCCTGTGTGTCTTGGTGAGCTCGGGGGCGATCAGGTTCCAGTTGTAGGCCGAACCCTCAAGCCCGTGCACACACACGATGAGAGGGCCCTCGCCACCGTGGTCAACGATGGACACCGGTCCATCGACATCAATAGTGAAGCGTTCCACCGCTACCCGACCTCCAAGCCATCGAGGAGCGTGCCCATGTCACCTGGTGCAAAGATCCCCTGGAAGTAGAAACGGGTCAAGCCAAGTGAGGCGAAACCATCGAGCTCGGCCCGAACCTGTTCATAGGTTCCGCGAGGTGTCTGTCGCTGCTCGAAGTAGGCGTCGAGTTCTTCTCGGGTAAGGCCAGCTTCGTCCGCACGTTCGTTCATGACGTCTTCGAAGTCGGCCTCGGTGGCGGCAGCGATGACCTGTCCCGACGAAGAGAGGCGAATCTTTGCGGGGTCACGACCGGCTTCCACCGCCGCGGCATGGCAACGTGCGATGCGATCAGCCATTGTTGGTCCGGGGTACACATTGAACTCGTCCGCATAAGTGCCGGCCAGACGAGGTGTCTTATGGGCGCCGGTTCCCCCGACGAGCAGGGGGAGTCGCCCGAGCGGGCTCGGTGCGAGAGGGAAGGGCTCGAGGCTGTACCGCTTGCCCTGGTATCCCGGCGCATCGCTGTCAAAGGCCGCTTGCAGATAGCCGAGGGCTTCCTCGAGCATCTCGAAACGCTCAGCGGTTTCGGGAAAGTCGAGTCCGAATACTTCGTGCTCCCTGACGAGCCATCCTGCTCCGACACCGAGGACAAAACGTCCACCAGACATCTGGTCAAGCGTCACCGCCATCTTTGCAAGGACTGCCGGATGCCGGAAGGTGATGGGTGCAACCTGGACGATGAGTTCGATGTCCTCGGTTTCCCTTGCAAGGCCACCGAGCTGCACGAATGCATCGGGTGCAGGAGTGGTCTTTGCCTTGTCCTCGTCAAGGGCGAGGAGGTAGTGATCGGGGAGGGCAAGCGCGACTAGTCCACGGTCGGAAGCGAACGCGGCGCTTGCAAGCACATCGTGATAGTCACCTGCTGCGGCGAGCCCGTACTCCATGATCCTCCGTTCAGACGCCGATCAAAGAGTACAAGCGGTCGTTTCGGTGACGGCTGGTGAAGGCGTCGATGTCCAATCGGTACAGCACATGGTGGCGGAGTGGACTGTCCTTGGGCAGCTTGGGGTGATCGAAGTCGTCCGCAGCGTCATGAGTGAGGCCCAGTCGCTCCATGACCGCAGTCGACCTCGAGTTCTGCGGAATCGTGAATGAAACGACGTCAGAGACTCCCATGTCGAGCCCATGGGCGATCGCAGCGCGGGCCGCCTCGGTCGCATACCCCTGTCCCCATGCATCGCCGTGCAACCTCCAACCGACCTCAATGCATGGAAACGGATATGAGGTGCCTTCGTGGTGGTGGAGCCCGGTGAATCCGATGAAGCGGCCGTCGTCCCCGACCTGGAGCGCCCAAAGACCGTAACCACGAAGATGGATCTCATCGTTCGCCGTCTTCATGAACTTCGCCGTCTCCGCAGGCGAGCGAGGAGAGGTGAAGTGCTCCATGACCACCGGGTCCTTGTTCAACGCAGAGAACCGCGGCAGATCCGAGTCCTCGAACGGACGAAGGATGAGCCTGTCTGTTCTGAGCATCAGGGCAACCTACAGCCGTCTTCCCTCTGTGACAGGAACAACGTAGGTTGGAGGGAACGGAAGGATCCAATGCGTCAGAGCTACTTCTCCCCAGCAGTCTTCGCGTTCCTCAAAGAAGTGGAAGCGAACA
>JBPCTY010000034.1:0-4965 GCA_051011415.1 Acidimicrobiia bacterium | reverse complement strand
GGCAGATGCCGACTAAGGCGCAATGCAAGCGCCATTTCCGTGTTTGCAGTGTGTTTTGTAAGCCGGAGAGCGGTTCGGACCTCCGCCGCAGCCATCTCGTATGCCTCGATGTCATGATCTCGGAGATCTGGATCCTCCAGAACTGAGGCGATTGAGGCCATGGTCCGGTACATGCGACCGCGGTAGGCAGAGGCCATTCGGAGCTCAGCCCGGAGCACATCGATGCGTGATGCGGCCCGGATCTCGGTGACGTCGACGCCTTCGAGGTAGGCAGCCAGGTGAGGCCCAGGGTTCATCGATTCGATGAGCTCAGTGTTGAGTTGAGCCCAATGAGCTTGTTCCAAGTCAGTTGTGAACATCTAACGATCGTATGACCTGGGTGTGACACGAATTCGATCGATGTCAGAAGATCTCGATGCCACATTCGCAGCGTGCTCGCCGCGATGTCCCTCGTCGTGTCGGTATGCGCCGGTACCCTCACGGCTCGGAGAGGAACACATGGCAATTCGGAGCGATCAGGGGATTGTGTTGCGTGGCTACCCGTTTGGGGAGTCGCATCGCGTCGTGGTGCTCCTGAGCCCGAACCACGGGAAGCTACGCACCGTGGCAAAGGGAGTGCGGAAGACAAAGAGCCGCTTTGGTGGCCGCCTCGAGCCGTTCACCCATGTGGACATCGTTCTGTACGAGGGGAAGAACCTCGACACGATCACCCAGGTTTCGATCATCAACGCCTTTCCACACCTTCGGAACGACCTCGACCGGGTTCTCGCTGCCAGCACGATGATCGAGGTCATCGACGCTGTGGCACAGGAAGATGAGCCGAGCCACAGGCTCTTTCTTCTTCTGCAGCGCGGACTTACTGTCCTGGACCACACACAGCCGCATCCGGATCTTGTGACGTCCTTCTTACTCAAAGCCGCAGACATCATCGGTGTCGCACCTGCCCTTGAATCGTGCGCCGGATGCGGGAGACCTGATGGTCTCACGCGCTTCAGCTTTGGGGCGGGCGGATCGCTGTGTGAGGACTGCCGAACTCCCGGTGCATATGCACTTCGGTCAGGACTTGTCGAGTACATGGCCGTCGTTGCGGCGTCCGATCTCCACACGCTGCCCGAGGCAGATCAGTCCTTCTCCCGCGAGGCACTTGGTGTGACCAAGCGATTCGTGGAGTACCACCTCGAACGAGAGATCGAAAGCCTGGTGTTGATCGATGACTGAGGCGCTGGACATGGGAGCCATTCCAAGGCACGTGGCGATCATCATGGATGGCAACGGTCGCTGGGCGAATGCAAAGGGGTTGCATCGAACCCAGGGGCATGCAGCGGGCGAGCCAGCGCTGTTCGATGTCGTGCATGGCGCCCTCGATCTGGGAATCGAATGGCTCACGGTGTACACGTTCTCTACCGAGAACTGGAGTCGAGACGAGTACGAAGTGTCATTCCTGATGGACTTCAACGTCGATCTTCTCGAACGCCGTAGGGATGAGCTGAACGACCTTGGTGTCAGGGTTGTTTTCATGGGGGATCTCGCTGACGAACGGATTCCACCGGTCCTTCTTGACCGCATCCGCAACGCCGAAGAACTCACGAAGACCAACACAACAATGACGATGGTCTTTGCCTTCAATTACGGCGGGCAGGTGGAGATTGCCGATGCGGTGCGAGCGATCGCGGAGAAGGCGGCTGCGGGGACTCTCTCGCCCTCGGAGATAGAGCCGGCCACGGTGGCTGCCCATCTGTATGAGCCCGACATGCCAGAGCCGGAGTTGGTGATTCGCACAAGCGGTGAGCAACGCACGTCGAACTATCTCTTGTGGCAGGCGGCGTACAGCGAATACGTGTTCACGCCCGTGTTGTGGCCGGATTTTGACCGGGCTGAACTTGCTCGGTGTGTCGCCGAGTATCAGGCGCGTGAGCGAAGATTCGGCGGCGCAGTAGATGAGTCCTTGACGGACTCTGACGGGTAGCATCCGGGCACTTCACACGACCGGAGACACCCGATGGCAGCCGATTTCGACACGATCGTCAACCTTGCGAAGCGACGAGGCTTCGTATTTCAGGCGTCAGAGATCTATGGAGGCCTTCGGTCCGCTTACGACTACGGCCCTCTCGGCGTCGAGCTCCTTCGGAACGTCAAAGAGCAGTGGTGGCACTCGACGGTCCGCATGCGGGATGACGTCGTAGGAATTGATTCCGCGATTCTTCAGTCGCCGGAGGTCTGGAAGGCGTCGGGTCACCTGGCATCGTTTTCGGACCCGCTCGTCGAGTGCAGGGAGTGCAATAGCAGGCACCGACTCGACAAGCTCGCCGATCCCAACAAGTGCCCAACGTGTGGCAATTCGGGCACCTTCACCGAGCCCAAAGAGTTCAACCTGATGTTCAAGACGCATATGGGTCCGATCGAGAGCGAAGACAACGTTGTTTACCTCCGCCCCGAGACCGCTCAGGGCATCTTCACAAACTTTGAGAATGTGCGGAGAACGGCCCGAATGAAGCTTCCGTTCGGTATCGCACAGATCGGTAAGTCGTTCCGCAACGAGATCACGCCTGGTCAGTTCGTGTTCAGAACCCGGGAGTTCGAGCAGATGGAGATGGAGTACTTCTGCCATCCGGATGATGCACCGGCGAAGTTCAAGGAGTGGACCGAGATCCGGAAGAACTGGTACATCGATCTCGGTATGACGGTCGACAACCTGCGCTTCCGTGAGCATGAGGACGATGAGCTCGCCCACTATGCATCCTCGGGTGGCGGCACCTTCGATGTCGAGTACCTGTTCCCGTGGGGTTGGGACGAGCTTGAAGGCGTTGCGAACCGCACTGATTTTGATCTCAAGGCGCATATCGAACAGTCGGGTGAGGATCTGTCGTACTTTGACCCTGAGACGAACGAACGGTTCGTGCCGTACGTGATTGAGCCGGCTGCGGGTGCGACCCGGACGACCTTCGCCTTCCTGTTGGATGCGTACACAGAGGAAGAAGTGAATGGTGAACAGCGGACGGTGCTGAAGCTAGATCGGCGTCTTGCGCCGATCAAGGTCGCTGTCCTGCCGTTGTCGAAAAAGCCTGATCTGGTGGATGTCACCGAGCGAGTCGCCTCGCAGCTACGCGGGAGATGGGCAACTGAGGTCGATGTCACCCAATCGATCGGTAAGCGCTACCGACGTCAGGACGAGATCGGTACGCCGTTCTGCGTCACAGTGGACTTCGATACCCTTGAGGACGGCGAAGTCACAGTTCGAGATCGTGACACGATGGCGCAGGATCGTATCCCCATCGACAACGTCGCTTCTTATCTGGCTGACCGTCTGATCTGATCAGATCGGCGCCACGCGTCCTTCGAAGTACGTCGACAGCACCACGATTGTTCTGCTTCGGCCGGGCGCATGCTGTCTTACCTGATCGAGGAGAGCTCCGAGGTGTTCTGAGGACCGCGCACGGACGATGAGCAGCAGGTCGAATTCGCCGGTCACCGCAAAACAGCTCTGCACTTCAGGGATGCCCCGCAATTCTTCGGCAATCTCTGAGAGGGATGCATCGTCCTGGGCTTCGACCGAGACCACGGCGGTCACAGGGAGGCCGACTGCCTCCCAATCCAACCTGATCCGTGATCCGACGATCACGCCAGATTCGGTGAGTCGCTTGACTCGCTGGTGAACGGTGGTCGTCGCGACACCAGCCTGTTCGGCAATGCGGCTGTACGGAATCCGTGCATCCTCGGTGAGGGCAGAGATGATTGTGCGGTCCAGTTCGTCCATTGATGAAGATAATACACAAAAACATCGGAATGTATGTAATATTTGTGGCGTTGAACACGATGTTCGCAAAAATCAAGCGCAAAGGACGAATTATGCATCCCGATGCAGCTCTGCAGTTGGTGCGGTCCCGTATGGGGGCCAACGCAGCCCTCCAGGCGCGTAAGCACCGCAAGTAACGACAGATCGCCTCCAAAGACGAGAAAGGGGACACCTCCGGGTGTTCCCTTTCTCGTTGCGCTTCCGCAGGCCGATGCGTCGTTGTTGCGGCACCGGTATCGTCGGCGCGTGGCGTATTCACGGGAAGACATCGACGCTGTACGGGACAAGACCGACCTTGCGGAACTCGCATCCGAGATCACCAAGGTGCGCAAGTCCGGGCGATCCACGATGGCCGTGTGCCCTTTTCACTCCGAAAAGACCCCGTCGCTCTCAATCGATGCAGCGCGAGGCCTCTATCACTGTTTCGGTTGTGGCAAGAGCGGCGACGTCTACCGCTGGGTACAAGAGACACAGGCGCTTGATTTTGCAGAGGCGGTCGAGTTCCTGGCGCGACGTGCAGGCGTCACGCTCAGGGTCGATCCCCAGGCAGCGAAGCGAAGGAACCAGCGTGAGCAGCTGGTCGACGCCACGACCAAGGCTGTTGAGTTCTACACAGACCGGTTGAAGACGGGGTCAGATGCCGGTCAGGCGCGTGCGTATCTTCGAGGTCGTGGGTACGACGCGGACGTGGTGGAGCAGTTCGGTCTGGGCTACTCGCCGGACGAGTGGGATCAGCTTGCAACGCACCTCAAGGATGCGGGGATCAAGGACGAGGTCATGATGAAGGCCGGGCTTGCATCCCGGTCGAAGCGGGGAACGCTCATCGACCGGTTCCGGGGGAGAGTCATGTTCCCGATCTTTGATGTCCGTGGCGACGCCGTTGGTTTCGGTGCCCGGATTCTCGAAGGCGACGGCCCAAAGTATCTGAACTCGTCCGAGTCTCCGATCTATCACAAGTCCCGCTTGCTCTACGGGCTGAACTGGGCCAAGTCGGACATCGTTCGTGCCGACACCTCTGTCGTGGTCGAGGGGTACACCGACGTCATCGCCATGCATCTCGCCGGAATGCCGATTGCAGTCGCAACATGTGGAACCGCCCTGGGTGAAGACCACCTCGATCTCCTGAGACGGTTCTCTGAACGGGTCGTGTTTGCGTTCGACGCCGATGAGGC
>JBPCTY010000033.1:0-16301 GCA_051011415.1 Acidimicrobiia bacterium | reverse complement strand
TCGATCCCATCACAAGTGCTCCAATGGAGTCGAAGAACGCCTCAAATCCGTACTCCGGCGTGCCGTAGTCGTCGAGAAACGACACTGTTCCATCCTCACCTGCGACGTATCCGTCGAGGCTGACTGCCACGTATGCGATCACTTCTGATGCCATGCGCGAAACCTAGCGCAGGCAGACCCTCTTCTCGGCGTTGGCGGGTCGTATTTGAGGTGCGGCAGTAGCGTTCCGACGATGAAGAACCTCGTCATCGCGGCATGTGTCGCTCTCGTTCTCGCCGCTTGCTCTGGTGATGGAAGCGAGTCGGCCACGACCACCGCCACCGCAGACCAAGACACCACGACGACCGAAGCGATACCGGACGCCACAACGACGACGGCCGCTATCGCCGTACCCGACGCCTTGGCCGACCATGACATCGACTTGGTACCCGTGGGTGATCGTCTGATGCTGTTGGCCATTGCCGACAGCCCGTCGCTTCGAGCCCAGGGTCTCAAGAATGTGGACGACCTTGAGGACCTCGACGGCATGCTGTTCTATTGGCGTCATGAAGCCGCAGGTGCGTTCTGGATGAAGGACACCCTGATACCACTCGACATTGTGTGGTTCAACGAGGACGGAACCTATGCAGACCGTGCGACGATGGTCCCCTGCGACACTGATCCGTGCCCTACGTACAGCCCGGCGGGCGGCCCCGACTATCGATTCGCCATTGAGTCCGAAGTCGGTGACCTCGATTGGGTGAATGAGTCAACGGTCATTGTGTACTCCGATTGACCTCGACCACACCTACAACTGGGATCGGACATCCGTGATGGCTGTATCGTCGGACTATGCCTGATCTCTTCTACACCACAGAGCAAGAAGCCAACGACCTCCTCGGCAACGACCCGTATGCGCTGCTGATCGGTCTCGCCATCTACCAGCAGATTCCCACCGAGAAGGCCTTTGCAGGCCCATACGTACTGAAGGATCGGATGGGCGGAACCCTCGACGCAGCCACGGTTGCCAACATGGACCCGGAAGAGCTTGATGCGATCTTCAGGGAAACGCCAGCGATTCACCGGTTCCCGTCAAACATGGCAAAGCGAGTTCAAGCGGTGTCGCAGTACCTCGTCGACGAGTACGAAGGCGATGCCTCTGGCGTGTGGACAGACGTCAACACTGCGGACGAACTGCTTGCGCGATTGCAGGCGATCCCTGGTTTCGGCGAGTACAAGGCGCGTCTCACCCTCGGGGTTCTCGCCACCCAGTACGGCGTGAAGCCGAGGGGCTATACCAAGCACATGCCTGATTGGCCTTCGGTCGTGGATATCAAGAGCCCAGAAGACCTTGCAGAACTCAAGGTTCGCAAGAAGGAATGGAAGGCCGCAAAGGCCTAGTCGCTCAGTGCGCTGCGATGCGCTTGAAACCGTCGGAAACTGCTGACACAAGGGCGTCAATCTCCGCTTCCGTCATCGGGGTCGACAGCGCAGCGGAGCACGTGTTGATCATCATGAATCCCTGTTCGAACAGGTTGTCAAGCATGATCTTGAGTCGTTGCTTCTCCCCGGCGGTCGCAAAGGCCTCACGGTGATTGCTCGGCGGGTTGGCCTTGAAATGAACCCGGAACATCGAGCCACTTCCGGTGACGCAACCCTCGGCACCGGTGTCGGCGATCACTTTGCGAATCCCCTCCACTGCGCGAAGGGTCAGCCGATTGAGCTGCAGAACCTCGTCGGGTGTGAACTTGCGCATTGCAGTGAGCCCAGCGGTCATCGTTACGGGGTTCGCCGAGAATGTGCCTGAGTGCGGGAACCGCACACTGTCTGCAAGCGGGTTCATCACCTCCATGACATCGGCACGGCCGGCGATCGCGCCGACGGGGAACCCGCCTCCAATCATCTTGCCAAGCGCCGTGAGATCCGGGTCGATGTGATATCGCTCCTGAAACCCCCCGTACTCGGTCCGAAAAGTGATGACTTCGTCGAACAGAAGCAGTGCGCCATGATCGTGTGTCCACGTTCGCAGGGCGTCCACGTAGGCCTGGTCGGCTGGGACGAGCCCAACCCGGTGCGGCATCGGGTCGATCAGCACGCATGCGATGTCGTCTTGGTGTTCGTCCAGGATCGTGAGGGCCCGCGCTGGATTGTTGAACGGAATCACCACAACGCTTTCGAGAACGACGTCGGGTGTCCCGTGGGCGACAGGCACACTGTGCGGCTTGTGCTCGCTTCCCCAATTGGTTGGATCGGCGGTTTGGCTGACCTCGGCGAAGTCGTAGAGACCGTGATACGCACCTTCAACCTTTGCGATCATCGGCTTCCCGGTGAAGGCTCGGGCGGCTTTGACCGCACCCATGATCGCCTCGGTCCCGGAATTGACGAAGCGCAGATGCTCAAAGCTCTCGCTCCTTGAACACAGATGTTCGGCGTACTCGATCTCGACCTCTGTCGCGAGCGTGAACGCTGACCCGCGCTGGATCTGTTCGGTCACCGCTGTAACGATCTCGGGATCGGCGTGCCCGTGAATGAGGGACGCCATGTTGTTTGCAAAGTCGATGCGTTCGACGCCCTCAATGTCCGTGACATGACTGCCGAGTGCGTGGTCCGCATACAAGGGATGAGGTGATCGCAACACCGTGTTGCGGCTGACTCCTCCGGGGAGCGTGTCGAGCGCGCGGGCATAGAGCGCTGCGCTCTTCGAATCTGGCGATCCAGAAGCGTGGCTCACGCGTCGCGCTCCTCGTCACTGGGTGACAACAGCGGTGCGTCGGTGCGTTCTGCCACATAGTCGTACGTGATCCCTGGGCTGAGCTCGACAAGCCGAAATCCGTCGGGCGTCACGTCGATCACCGCGAGATCGGTGTAGATCCTGTCGACCACACCTGGTCCCGTGAGGGGAAAGGTGCAGGCAGACACGAGTTTTGGTGTTCCGTCTCGGGTGACGTGTTGTGTGATGACGAAGATCGTTTTGACCCCAGCGACGAGATCCATTGCCCCGCCAACCGCCGGTATGGCGTCTGGGCCGCCGGTGGACCAGTTTGCGAGGTCGCCGTTCTCGGCAACCTGTAGTGCCCCGAGCACGCACAGGTCGATGTGCCCGCCTCTGATCATGGTGAACGAATCTGCATGATGGAAGTAGGCGGCGCCTGGCAGTGCGGTAACTCGCCGCTTCCCGGCATTGATGAGTTCGGGTTCGCCACCGCCAGGTTCGGGCGATGGGCCCATCCCGAGCAGCCCGTTCTCTGTGTGATAGATGAACTCCCTGCCGTCGGGCACATGTGAGGCAACGAGCTCTGGGATTCCGATTCCAAGGTTCACATACGAACCGTCCGGTATGTCCCGCGCAGCCCGCATCGCCATCTGATCTCGGCTGAGACCGATGCGCTCAGTGGTGTCGGTCATGGATATGACACCCCTCTCGCCACAAGGTCCGACTCCTGAGCCGGTTCGGAGATCTCCACGACGCGGTCGACGAAGATGCCGGGCGTGACAACGCATTCAGGGTCGATGTCGCCAAGCGGCACGAGCTCGTCTGTCTGCACAACGGTGACGGCAGCTGCCGTCGCCATGATTGGTGAGAAGTTTCGTGCGGTCTTGTTGAAGAGAAGGTTGCCGTGCTTGTCGGCGGTGCGGCATTTGATGAGAGCGAAGTCTGCTGTCAGGCCGCGCTCCATCACGTACATGGCGCCATCAAAATCGCGCGTGCCCTTGCCCTCCTCGAGCGGCGTCCCGACAGAGGTACGCGTATAGAAGGCTGGAATGCCTGCTCCACCCGCTCGGATCCGCTCGGCGAGCGTGCCCTGGGGCACCAGCTCTAGGTGGGTCTTGCCAGCTCGATAGAGCTCAGGGAAGACCGTTGAATTGAGTGTCCTCGGATAGGAACAGATCATGTGCGACACACGCTCAGCCTTGATGAGCGCCGCCAGCCCGACCTCACCGGAGCCGGTGTTGTTGTTGACCACCGTGAGATCCGTCGCTCCTTGGTCGATGAGGGCATGAATCAGCTCGATGGGGCTGCCGGCCTCACCAAACCCGCCGATCATCACCGTGGCACCGTCGAAGATGTCGGCAACGGTTTCAGCGGGGTTTGGGTGGGTCTTGTCGATCATGGAGCTGTTCGCCCTTGTGGTCCAGCTGCTTGCTCAGTCCGATCCACCGATTGAGACAGGTATTTCTATTGGTGTCTTTTCAACCCTGGTGTAGTCGAACAATCCGGCCTCATCGAACAACACACGATCGGCGTAGTCGTCGAACCAGATCGCCTCTGGGTTACGGCCGACGATGCACACCTTCCCCCGGTCTTGTGCGTCCGCAGCGTTACGGAGGATCTTGAAGATCAAGACACCGTTCTCAGACCCTGCAAGACCCGGGATAGGTTCGTTCGTCACTGCAGCGACCTCGGTTTTTCCCTTGTAGTGGGTAATCGAGAGTCGGGCATGCGTCTCCACTCCGGACAGACCCTTTTGCGACTCGTTCAGCAGCTCCCACGCCGTTTCGATCGGCACGTTGAAGGCCTTGTACGCCACGATGTCGCGGCCGCAGAAGAAGTAGTGGTTCCCAACACCAACTCGATACAGCGCCCGCTGCATGATTCGGAGCGCCTCTGCGTCATTGTTGATGTCCTTGATGATTGGTGCCTGATTCTCAACCTGAAGCCACCCACGGGCCACGACGTCATCCATTGCCTTCTTGGTGACGGGATTCCATGCGAGCGAACCGTTCTCATTCAGGATGTACTCCCCGTCGTCACCTCTGAGCAGGAACTCGTCTGGATGGTTGAAGTGGATCATGAGCCGGAATCCAACATCGGGGTAGGTCTCGTGGAAGTTGTCGAGCATGTCCAGGAAGGCATCGTCAAACCGTTCGGGGTAAAACGCCATCTCCTTGGTGCCAAGCCGGATCGATTCGATGCCAGCCTCTGCAAGAGCGGAGAACCACGCCGCGATCTTGGAGTTGGGCAGCACCATTGGATCGCCACCCGAGAGCAAGATCTCTCGCAGCTTCTCGCGACCCGAATCGGGATGGATGCCACCATTCGCCTCGACCGCAGCGTTGTGTTCCTTGATGTAGTTGGTCACTGCGAGGATCTGTGCGAGACCCTTCTTCGCAACAGTGCCGTCCTGGCGTTCGATGTCCTTGCGTGCGATCAGTTCTTCGCGATAGCAGAAGCGGCAATGCGCCGAACAGGTAGAGATGACGTACATCAGGCCCATCTCGTACTTGTGCAGAAGACCTTCAACAGGCGCGTAGTCCATCTGGAACCCTGGGTCCTCTGATCCCTGGAGGTTCAACGTCTCGTCTGGACTCGCCTTGATCACGCGCTGGAGGTTGGGGCTGTTCTTCGCCATCTCGAAGTAGTGGCGGGTCATCTTCACCGGCATGCGGTCCTCGACATCGCGTTCGGTGCCGCGGAGCTGGAGGAGTTCGCCGACCTCGGCTTCCGTGTAGAAGCCCTTCATGTCGTCAGGAGCCCTGTCCTCAAGGAATGGAGCGAGCCCGTTGGTGATCTGTCGGTCGTACTTCGGGTTCTCGATGGCGTCGAGGAACGCCTGTTCCCGCTCGGTCGGGATGTACTTCTCACGCGTAGTCATGACGCTCCTGTTCTTGGAGTGTGTGTCTGTAACAATATGGATATTTCGACACCTCTACTGTAACATTGTGAACACTCCGATGTCATCATCCTCTGTTTCCGAACTCATCGCCGCCGTCAACGATCGGCTCACACCCACCGATAGACGCATCGCACAGGCCGTTCTGGACGACCCGACGCTCCTCGCCTTCGGGACGGTGTCGGATCTTGCCGAACGTGTGGGAACCAGCCGCCCTTCGATCGTTCGGTTTGCGACCAAGCTGGGATTCAGCGGCTACACCAACCTCCAGGAGCATGTTCGGGCTGGAATGTCAGTCGAACTGTCACGACCAAGCGAACGGATCAGGTTCGACGAGTCACTGGAACCGGTAGAGCACGAGTCAATGGAGCACGATGCCCTCAGAGCTGGGCTCGAGTCCGTGTTCGAAGGCCTCCGAGATGGTGTGCTCGAGAGGATTGCCGCACGGATCGTTGATGCGAGCGACGTGTGGATTGTCTCGGGTGAGACATCCCGAGCGGGTGCGTATGCGCTGCAGTCGGGATTGACGATGATCCGCCAGAACGTGCGACTGGTCGATGACCACTCGATGGGTCGTGATCTGGCCGAGGCTGGAGACGGCGATGTTGCCGTACTGCTGGACTTCCACCGGTATCGCAGGGGAGCAATCGTCGCTGCCGAAGCGGTGGCTGCGAGAGGTGTCGCGATCGTGGCGATCACAGACGGACCGCTGTCTCCGCTCGCTGCTCTCGCCGATGATGCGTGCTTTGTCGATGTGCCGGGTATTGGGCCCTTTGACTCCTCCGTTCCCGCAGTAGCGGCAGCTGAACTTGTCGTGTCCCAAGTCGCAAGAACGCTTCACGATTCGGCAGCGGACCGCATCGATCGCACCGAGGCAATGTGGGAGAGCACGGATACCTTCGTGGCCTAACGGGCCGCGCTCACCCTTCTTCGAGTGGCACCCAGTTTGGGAAGACAGTTGAAGCGATCAGTTCACCCATGATCACTCGTCCGGCCTGCTTGGGGTGAAAGCCGTCCGCGGCGAACAGTTCGTCCATGTCGTGGGTTGGCGTCCACCAGTCAACGAGAACTGCGTTTTCGTACCGCTCAACACCCTCGGCGAGCTGGGTGTTTGAGGTTGACTCCCATGAGCGAGGAACGCGGACGTTCACGAATGCCACAAGCGGTACGTCTGCGGCAAGTTCCATTACTTCGTCGAAGTGTCGTGCGTTGACTGGACCGTTGGTCCCAAGCCCGATAACGATCAGTTCGGGTGGCACTGGTCGAGCGAGAAGGTCTCGAACGAGCTTCGGCGCATCGAGGAACTGACGTGACACAGTTGCATCAACGATGTCCTCGCCAAGGCGCTTTTCGATCTCTGCCTTTGAGCCGAGCATCACAGAGTCCCCGACGGCTGCCGCCCAGCCCGGTTGGGGAGTCCACTCGTACGAGAGGATGCTTGTAGTGGCCAAGCCGTCATCGCCGGTTGCCGCAACGGTGTGTTGATTCTCTCCGGGCGTGTTGAAAACCTGGACCGCAAAGGTCCCTTCATTGGTCGTAACAACAGGCTCGGTATCGACTGTGACAAGAGTCCCGGGATCTGTTGTTCCCTCAATGACAGTCACATACGTCTCTACCGAATCGCCAGAAGGCTCAACGGTGAGCATCGGGGGTTCCGGGGCCTTGGTCGTGGTTGTCGTTGCCGGTGCGGCAGTAGTCGTGGTCGATTCTGCTGGCAGGGACGTGACCGGAGCAGCGGTAGTGGTTGTGGTTTCGGCAGTTGGCGCGGAAGAACCACCGCACGCGGCGAGACCGAGAACGGTGAGAACAACAAGGGTTGTCAGGTGCTTCACAGTTCGTGAGTTTGGTGCCACGATCGGTTTACTGGCCTTGTCGCTAGCTTCGCAATCGCTATCTACGTAGGCCGTTTGCCGGAGCTCGTAGTTACTAGCATTCAGAGTCCCAGGATCAACGGATCCGGAGCACCGTGACGTCAACCCTCGACACTCCAACAGACCTCGTACCGCCGGAGAAGCTGCCCTACATGCGCGGCATCGATGGCTTGCGTGCCATCGCGGTCATGGCGGTGCTTTTCTATCACGCCGATTTCACCTGGGCAAGGGGTGGATTCCTCGGCGTTGAAGTGTTCTTTGTTATCTCCGGATACCTGATCACGTCACTGCTGCTCGTTGAATGGCTCCGCACGGGCACCATTGGGCTCAAGCAGTTCTGGATCCGTCGGGCACGACGTCTGCTGCCCGCCGTGTTCCTACTTCTTGCTGTCGTGTCGGTTCTCTCCATTCTCTTCTACCGCGACACGGTGCATCGAATGCTCGCCGATGTTCTTGCGGCGTCTGGGTATGTCACAAACTGGTACCTGATCGTTGAAGATGTCTCCTACTTCGAGACGTTTGGGCGCCCTCCACTACTCCAGCACTTATGGTCGCTGAGCCTTGAAGAACAGTTCTATGTGCTCTGGCCGCTCATTTTCACGTTCGGCATGGCACTGTTCAGCTTCAAGCGGCGCCAGACAACGATCCGCGCATTCCTCGGGCTCACGATTGTCGGAATCATCGCCTCAACAGCGCTCATGGCGATGAAGTACGTGCCGTATGAAGACCCTTCGAGGGTGTATTACGGGACCGACACCAGAGCTGCTGGGATCTTGGTTGGGGTTGCGCTATCCCTTGTATGGATTCCGTGGAGGCTCAACGCTTCGCTTGCCTTCAAGAAGGTCCGACTACTGAACGTGACGGGGCTCGGCGCCTTGGCAGCTCTTCTCTGGATCCTGGTGGCGATGGATGAGTTCGCACCTTTGCTCTATCGCGGGGGGTTCCTGATCACATCAGTGGTCACGGCGATCGTCATTGCAGTGACGGTGCACCCAGCTGCTCGCCTCGGCCCGATTCTCGAAGCCCGGCCTCTCAAATGGGTAGGAACTCGCAGCTACGGGATCTACCTGTGGCACTGGCCCATCTTCATGCTGATGCGCCCAGGTTTCGATGTGATTGACAACACGTATGTGGTGTTTGCCGTGCGGACCGCCCTCACATTTGCAATCGCAGAGGTCTCGTTCAGATATGTCGAAGCCCCGATACGACACTTTGGTCTTCGAGCATGGATCGTCGATATCCGTCGCTTTCTTGGCATCTCTTCCGTGCGCGGGGCGTCGGTATTCGCTGTGTCTGTCCTCGTTGCGTTTGCGTTCTTGGCAGGGGGCCTTGTTCTAGGTGCGACGCGGTCACCGGCCGTATCGATCGCATCCCAGGCGGTCGAGGACGGTGAGCCGATACCCGATCTGGTGTCTGGCCAGGGCGATGTGACAACAACCTCGGCTTTGCCTGCATCCGAGGAGTCGGCATCCGATTCAGATCCAACCGAGGAACCAGCGGCGGAGCCTGCTCCCGATTCCGAACCAATAGAGGGTCAGCAGGACGATTCGAATCCCAGTAGTGGGGAGGAGACATCAACGACGGATGCTGCCGCGGGACCGTCCACAACGATCGTTGCGGCTGCACTCCGAGTGTCGATTATTGGCGACTCTGTTGTTGCGGGTGCACAAGCGCCGATTGAAGCTGTGTTTGGCGAGTCGGCTGTGATCGATGCCACCGTCAATCGTCAGTTCAAGCATGCGAATGACGTCGCCGCCCAGATGGCCAGCGACGGCCTTCTTGGCGATGTGGTCGTCGTGCACCTCGGAACGAACGGGACCTTCAGTGCAGACACCTTTGACGAGGTCATGCTGTCACTCGATGCGGTCGACAAGGTCATCGTCGTGAATGCAAAGGTGCCCAGACGCTGGGAGCAATCGGTAAACCGGACCATCGCCGAAGGACAGTCTCGGTGGCCGGATGTGGTCGTGATCGACTGGCACTCAATCGCAGGCGATCACCCAGAATGGTTCAACGACGATCAAGTGCATCTGAACCGAACTGGTCAGCGCGCCTACGCCGACTTGCTCCACAGTGTCGTGAACGACTGATCTTTCAGGGGTTGGAAGCACCTCGATTCGTTACACTCCCGCACTCAAGACGGCGCGCAAGTCGTGTCGCCGTGCCAGCCATCGTCAGATGCTGCACGCACAGTCCTGCTCCCGCCACTCGTGGGGGCCTTCCGCCAAGGCGGATGTCCGAAGGAGGAACATTCATGCGCTCGTATGAGCTGATGGTGATCTACCGCTATGACATGGCAGAGCCAGACGTCAGAAGTGCGGTGGAAGAGGTCGAAAAGGCCATCACCGATAGAGATGGAGTCGTCACAGACTCAGATTTTTGGGGCAAGCGACGCTTTGCCTACGAGATCGACCACATGAACGAGGGGTACTACGCCGTCATCAACTTCGATGGTGATGTTGTACTGCAAGAGACCCTCGATCACTCGCTCGCACTGCTCGATTCCGTGGTTCGCCACAAAATCGTGAAGGCCCCAGCGAAGGTCTAGATCGTGTCACAGTGACCGCCCACAATGTGGTCAGGTCGTAGAGAAGAGAGAATGTAATGAGCAACAGCGTGACCCTCGTAGGAAACCTCGTCGAAGATCCAGAACTCCGTTTCACCGCCTCTGGTGTTGCAATGGCCCGCATTCGTCTGGCCGTGAACCGTCGCTATCGCGACCGCAACAACGAATGGCAGGAAGAGACAGGGTTCTTTGGTGGCACCTGCTGGCGCGACGTCGCAGAGAACGTCGCAGAATCGCTGACCAAGGGAGACAGGGTGTTCATCACCGGTCGTCTTGAGCAGCGAAGCTGGGAGAACAATGAGGGCGAGAAGCGCTCGGTCGTAGAGGTACGGATCGATGAAGTCGGTCCCTCGCTGCGATGGGCAACCGCTGTCGTTACAAAGACGCCTCGAACAGGGGCTGGAGAAGGCGGAGGGAACTACGGCGGCGGAAACGCCACTCCACCCGCACCAGTCGCTCGCACGGACTTCGGTCCGGACGAAGCACCGTTCTAGGCCGCGCTGAAGGTTTCAAGGAGATACACACATGCCACAAAGAGGCAACAGTTCACGTCGGCGGCGTCGTCGCCCAGATTCGAACCCACGGAAGAAGAAGCGGATTGTTCACAAGTTCGGCGAGAACGACTTCGTCGACTACAAGGACACAGCCCTTCTTCGCAAGTTCATGTCGGACCGCGGGAAGATCCGCTCCCGACGCGTCACCGGGCTGACACCAAAGCGTCAGCGTGAGGTCGCCAAGGCGATCAAGAACGCTCGCGAGATGGCCCTCCTTCCGTACACACAGACCAGGAGCTAGCCATGAAGGTCATCCTTACCAAGGACGTCGCCGACCTCGGCGGCAAGGGTGATGTTGTTGACGTAGCTGACGGCTACGCCCGCAACTACCTGGTTCCAAAGAAGTTCGCCGTCAAGGCTTCATCTGGTGCGCTCAAGCAGGCAGAGTCCATGCGTGTCGCTCGTGAGGAGTCTGCGAAGCGGTCTCTCGACGAGGCCAAGCAGCTCGCAGAGTCCCTTGCAGGTACCCGCGTCGTCGTCGCAGCACGCGCAGGCGATTCAGGCAACCTGTTCGGATCAATCGGGGCAACCGATGTCGCTGAGGCGATCGTGAAATTCACGGGAATCGACATTGATCGTCGCATCGTCGACATCTCGGACCCAATCAAGGAGATCGGGCTGCACGAGGTGAACCTTGTGCCGCACCCGGATGTGTCCGTTGCGGTCACGCTGGATGTCATCCCGGCGTAGCGGAACGAACCAAACACGATTGAGAACGGCGCCTCCCGGGGCGCCGTTCTTGCGTTACATACGATCGCGATCCGGCCGTAGACCCTTTGCCGGCTGGAGAATCCACGCTTCCAGAAGATGGAATGCGTACGCTGTCGCTGAACTAGGAGGAAGCCCATGGACAACATCGACTGGCAACATTTGCTGTTTCAGTTTGACGGACGCATCAACCGAGCCAAGTTCTGGGCTGGTGTGGTGGCCGTCTTCGTGGTGGTACTGATCGTCGCGATCGTCGCTGTGATCGCGAATTCATCAGCGGTGTGGACGTTGTATGCGCTGGTTGTGCTTCTCTCGCTTTGGCCAAACCTTGCCCTCTCGATCAAGCGTTGGCACGATCGTGGAAAGACTGGCTGGTGGGTGCTCATTGGACTGGTACCGATCATCGGTGGCCTTTGGGCGCTGATTGAGACCGGCATCCTGGCCGGCGATGAAGGGCCAAACGAGTACGGGCCAGATCCACTCGCTTCCTGACATCCGATGAACAACACCGACTACGGCACCCTTCTCTTCACCTTCGCGGGGCGCATCAATCGCGCACCGTTTTGGACGGGGATCCTGATTGTGCTTGCCCTAGAGATTGTTGTGGTCTCGATGATGCTGACGATCAATACGTGGCCCATTGTGGGGGTTGGCATCATCCTCCTGCTCCTGCTGATCTGGCCGGCATACGCCCTCACCGTGAAGCGGTTCCATGACCGCGGGAAGAGCGGCTGGTGGGTGCTCATCTGGTTCATCCCCGCCATCGGTCCCCTGTGGGTCTTTATCGAATGCGGCTTTCTGGCAGGCGACGACTTCACCAACGAGTACGGACCGGACCCGCTGGACAGCGGTGCGCAGTAGAGGGGTTGAAGGCCTTTCGAGGCGAACTCGCGATAAGCATCCGGTCCCGCGAAAACATCCGAGCCTCCCACCTACCGGTGGCAAGGTGCTTCGACGTATGCTCGCCACCGCTGGCGCCGACACACCGACGTGTCACACCCTTCAGCAATGATGGGGTGCCACGTTGACGACGGATCCGAGGAGGACCGGTGACATCGGTCATCGAACCACAGATTGCCCGTTCTCCACGGGTTCCCCCGCACAGCATCGACGCCGAGGAGTCTGTCCTTGGTGCGGTGCTGCTGTCGGGTGATGCGGCAAACATTGCGCTCGAGAAGCTGCACGCCGAAGACTTCTACAAGCCCGCACACCAACGCATCTTCGAGGTCATCCACGATCTCTTCGACGCCAACGAACCGATTGATGCCGTCACGGTGTCTGAAGGGCTCAGGCGCGACGGCTCTCTCGACCGTATGGGCGGCATCGATTTCCTGACGAACCTCATCGACATCGTGCCAACGACGTCCAACATGGAGTACTACGCATCGATCGTCGAAGAGCACTCATTGCGCCGCAGGCTGATGAGGGTGGGCGGAGACATTGGTGTCATCGCTGGCGAGATGACCGACCCGATAGCGGAGGTCGTCGACAAGGCTGAACAGGCAGTCTTTGCGGTTGCAGAGCGGCAGGTAGGCGACGGTCTTCAAGCGATTGATGACCTGCTTGGCCCAGCCATCGAACAGGCCGAAGAGCTTCAGCGAAACGGATCAGAGGTCACCGGCCTTTCGACCGGGTATCGAGATCTGGATCGGAAGCTCGCTGGCCTTCACCCGACGAACCTCATCATCATTGCTGCCCGTCCTGGCATGGGGAAGTCGTCGCTCGCACTCAACATGGCCCAGAACGTTGCGCTCGCTGGTAACACCGTGGCTGTCTTCTCAATGGAGATGAGCCGCGAAGAGATTGTCACTCGCATGCTCTGCTCGAAGGGTCGGATCGACTCACAGCGCATTCGTACCGGTCGTCTCACGGAGGCTGATTTCACGAAGCTATCGAACGCAGCTGGAGCGCTCTACAAACAGAACATCTTCGTCGATGACTCGCCCGGCATGACGGTCACCGAGATTCGTGCCAAGTGCCGCAGACTGCGAAGGCGGCCCGGACTCGATCTTGTTGTTGTCGACTATCTCCAGCTAATGAACGGAACCGGCCAAGAGAACCGTCAACAGGAGATTGCCATGATCTCGCGTTCGCTCAAGAGTCTTGCGAGGGAGCTCAACGTGCCGGTCATTGCGCTGTCACAGCTCAACCGTGGTGTTGAGGCCAGGGAGGAAAAGCGGCCACGACTCGGCGACCTCCGTGAATCAGGTGCGGTGGAGCAGGACGCAGACGTCGTGATGTTCATCTACCGCGACGAGTACTACTTCCCCGAAAAAGTGGAGTCCAAGGGCATCGCCGAGATCGTCGTCGCAAAACACAGGCAGGGTGGCGTTGGCAAGGTCGACATGGCATTCCTCCCCGAGTTCACGCTCTTCTCCGACATGGGGCGCTCCGAAGCACCGATGTAGCCGTTACCCAGCGGCGGCGTTCAGCATCCGTTGAAGCTCGGCTTGCTGCGTTTCAACACTTTCGGAGAACGCACCGCCGACCTCTTCCCATCTCTCGGCGCCTGGATCCGCCAATCTGGTTGAGAGCCGCGTTCCGCCATCGATCTCCTCGAGCTGGTAGGTCCATGCCCATCCCTCGAGGCCTGCAACCTCGTAACGAAGGGTGATGTAGTCGAAGGGACGCCAATCAGCGACGTGCTCCACAATGACCTCGTCTCCGTGCATGCAGTGGTTCACGCTTCCCAAGCCCTGCCTGCCTTCGGTCTGGGCTAGAACCTCGTCGACGTGTTGCTGCCATCCGATCCTCTTCTGAGGGTCGGTAAGGTGATCCCAAACGATCGCGGGCTTGGCCGAAGTCTCAATCTGGAACTCAAACACGGCCTGATCGCTCGTGACGTATTCGCGGTTTCGCTCCTTCTCGAACGTCCATCGCATTGACAGGTCCTGGACGAACACATCGACATCCCCGATGTCGTCGAACGTTTCTGTGAAGGGCTTGAAACCGAGAATCGTCGGATCCATCGCCATCGCATCCATGGTTGCTCGGGTGTACACGGCGTAAGCAGGGTTGTCGATCTGCTTGCCCGCCTGACCCTTCGCAAGGCGATGGATGAGAATGACATCTGAACCGGTCAGCTCCTCAGACCTGGCGATGTGCCGGATCACAAACTCACCGTCGTGGACGAAGAACTTCAAGTCGAGGCTCGGGATGCGTATGCATGCATCGCACGGACACGATGTGGCGTGTGCGACATCCCGGAGGCGTTTTTGGAACGCAAAGTATGCGGACTCAACGGTGTCCATCATCATCGATGGATTGACCGAGTCAGCGCTTGCGTATGCAAATGCAGCGTCGCCCTCGAGCTTGGAAAGGAGGAACACCGGCTCGACTGCATCAACGATCGTCTCCAACAGATCCGCGATGACATCCTGCGAATGCATCAACTCGGTACCACCCATGTACTCGGTGTAGCCGGTGATGTCAGCGAGAAGCAGACATCCCGTTTCAGGTGATCCAAGGTCGAGAGCCATGGCGGGAGTGTATGCAGACCCTCCCGCTCAGCAGGTGCACCGGCGATCGGGATCGCAAGGCGGCTGGTGCACTCGCTTCCCCTAGCCTCGCCGAATGGCAGATCGGTCAAAGCTCGGCGCCGCGCTTGCACTTGGTGCGCTTGCCATTGCGTGGGGAGCGATCCCACTTTTGGTCCGAAACGACGTGCCATCGACAGGCCTTGTCGGTGTCAGAGTGGCGTTTGGTGCTATCGCGTTGATTGCAGTGGCCGGGTTCCTTCGGAAGCTCGTGTGGCCGGACCAGATGCTCGGAAGGCTCATCTTCAGCGGAGTCCTTCTTGCGGCCCATTGGGCGACATTCTTCGAAGCGGTCAAGCACACATCTGTCGCGATCGCCCTGGCCATCCTCTACATCGGCCCAATCCTTGCCGCACTGCTTTCGGGACCCGTGCTCAAGGAGCATGTGCCACCGCGACTGTGGGGTGCGCTCGCCATTGCGGCAGCTGGGACCCTGTTGGTGATCCAACCATGGGTGAGCGGAAGCGACCAGTTCGTAACGACCAGAGGCCTCGTGATGGCAGCGATATCCGCTGCGTTGTTGACGGCTCTCCTGCTCATCGGCAAGCCCGTTGCACAGGGCCTCGGTGGCTTGACGATGGCGATCGGCGAATTGACAGTCGCCGCGATCGTCCTGCTGGTTCCGACCGTCCGTGCGGTTCAGGATCATCCAGACCAGATGCTGAACTTCATCATTCTCGGTGCATTACTCACCGGTCTTGCCGGCTACGTCTACTGGGAGGCAATGGCGAGGCTTCCGCTCGCCTCGGTCAGCGTGATCATGTACATCGAGCCTGCCTCCGCTGTTGTATGGGCTGCCCTGTTCCTCGATGAGGTTCCGAATGCGACAGGCTGGATCGGGGTTGCGCTTGTCCTGATCGCCGGCGCTGTGGCAGCATCAGCCTCGGCTGAAGAGGAGGCATACGGTGCTCCAGCCACTCTTTGAGGTGAACGGGTTGCGGGTCGCAGTGTTCGACCAGGACCGCGCCTTGCAGGGGATACCTGGTCCCGTGGCGGACACCGGCGAGCAGCTTGGTGAGGGATGGGTCGAGGTACTTCACGGCATCAACTTCAGCGTACGAGAAGGCGAAGTACTCGCCTTGATCGGCGAGTCCGCAAGTGGCAAGTCGCTTGCTCTGATGGGGGGCTTCAGTCTGCTCGCCTCAGGCGCAAGGGTTATTGGGGGATCAGTCAGCTACAAGGGCCACGAGTACAGACCGGGTGGGCTGGTGGATACACCCGATTCCGAACGGTCCCGCAAGGAACGCAAGCAGGCCCGCAAGGCTGGCACGGTCGTTGCAAACTACGAGGACGATGTCTTCGCCGGCCTCGTAGGCACTGAGGTTGGGTTCATGTTCCAGAATCCGGTTGGCTCCTGGACACCCGATCACGTGATTGGCGCTCAAGCGGGTGAGGCACTCGACTTTCACTCCGATCTGAGCCAGGAGGAGATCGAGCAGAGAGTCTTCGATGCGCTCGGCGAAGTGAAGCTCCCT
>JBPCTY010000032.1:0-2765 GCA_051011415.1 Acidimicrobiia bacterium | reverse complement strand
ACACCCCGGACGAGGTTCAACTGGTGGCTGGTGCCGGTGTTGATGTAATCATCACCGATGATCCGGGGATGGCACGGAGCGCCCTCTAACGAGTCAGCGCGACCACTGCGTGGACCGCAAGACCTTCGTCAGCGCCGATCCATCCGAGACCGTCCGTTGTTGTCGCTTTGACTGATACGAGCCCCACTTCGACGCGGCACGCTGCGGCAAGTCGCTCACGCATCTGTTCTCGATGTGGAGAGATGCGCACGCTCTGGGCAATGACAGTCAAGTCGATGTTTGCAATCTCGAAACCTCGATCGTTGACCTTCACCGCACATTGGGTCGCCATATCAAGCGAGTCTGCATCCAACCATTGCGGGGCGTCGCTAGGGAAGTACTTGCCGATATCGCCGATGCCCGCTGCACCCAAAAGGGCATCTGCGACTGCGTGGGCAGCGGCATCTGCATCCGACGTGCCCTCCAAACCTGTCGAGTGTTCGATTGGGACGCCACACAAGACCACTGGACCGGGGCCGCCAAAGCGGTGCGCGTCGTAGCCGAATCCCACACGAATCTGCGTCATAACGATTCTCTTCCGTCGAGTATCGCCAGCGCAACTTCGAGATCACCGCGTTGGGTGATCTTGATGTTCTGGGGATCCCCCACAACGGTACGGACCGTGCCACCGAACATCTCAACGAGCCCCGCATCGTCTGTGACATCGGTGTTCTCATCCATTGCATGAGCTGCCATCAACGTCTCCATCGAAAAGAGTTGAGGCGTCTGAACGCTGAACAGATCCGACCTTTCAACAGTCGAAACAACCACATCATTCTTCACTCGCTTGAGCGTGTCCGCCACAGGGACGACTGGGACTACCCCATCAGCCTCTTCAGAATCCATCAGGGCGAGGAGCGATACGACGAGCGCCTCTGTCATCAAGGGGCGCGCTGCATCGTGGACGAACACCCACTCGGCGTCACGCAGTGCGTCGAGGCCCGCCCGAACCGAGTCGCGCCGGCGCTCTCCACCCGGCACACCTCCCGGTACGTCCCCAACCACAACAACGTTGAAGACACCTGCTCTGGTGAACGTTTGAACAGATCGCCGCCACATCGGTTCGTCACCGATGGCTACGTCATGTTTCGGACCGCCGAACCTCACACCGCGGCCCGCTGCAACCACGATTGCACCGACTCGGGGAGTGTGGTCAGCCATCGTTGAGTCAGGCGTCGACCGGCTCTTCGATCTTCGGTAGGGCACGATCGAGTTTGATGATCGTGTCTTCCTCGGACAATGCGAGTGAGAATTGCAGCTCGGACACGATGATGAGTCTCGCTTTCGCCAGCATCCGTTTGAGAGCTGGGGAGATTCCCTTCACCTGCTGGGCGTACGTCAGATCCCTCACGACCTCGGCAACCTGAAAGATGTCACCAGAGTTGATCTTTTCGGTCAGGAGCTTGTACCACCTGCTCCAGTTGGCACCGGCCTCTTGTGGTTCGTCTTTGAACACGGCGAATACCTGACGGGCCTTGTTCTTTGAAATGACGGGGCGCACACCACGATCGAGGGCCGAGGTGGCAGGAACACGAAGCGTGAGCTGGTCGGTTGCGATTTCAAGGACGAAGTAGTCCTGCTTCTCGCCGTCGAACTCGATTCGTTCCTTCTTGATGATCGTCGCCGCCCCATGATGGGGGTACACAACCTTGTCGCCGACACCGAAGGGGTACGACTTCGGAGCTGCCTTCTTCGCAGGAGCCTTCTTCGCAGCAGCCTTCTTCGTCGTGGCTTTCTTCGCAGGAGCCTTCTTTGCAGCAGCCTTCTTCGTCGTGGTCTTCTTCGCAGCAGGCTTCTTCGCAGCAGGCTTCTTCACGGCCGCCTTCTTGGCAGGGGCCTTCTTGGCAGGGGCCTTCTTGGCCGTGGCCTTCTTGGCCGTGGCCTTCTTGGCCGTGGTCTTTTTTGCCGTGGTCTTTTTGGCCGCGGGTTTCTTGGCCGCGGTCTTTTTGGCCGCGGGTTTCTTGGCCGCGGTCTTGCTCGTGGATGCTTTGTTGGTGGGCACGGAACCTCAGAGGTGGTCGGGAAATCGGATTCTACTGCTCATTGGATCAACACGATCCATCATTCGGCAGTGGTCACCGCACTGGGTGCGACGTGCGACCGATCCAGGTAGCTACGGATGGTCACGGCTCTCGCCTTTCCGACGCCGTCGACTTCCGCGAGTTGGGCTGCCGATGCACTCACCAGCTCACCGAACGTGCTAAATCGTCTCAGAATCGCATCGCGAACGGCGTCCGGAAGACGCGGAACACGAGCGAGCGCACGAACCCCGCGAGGCGATGCGGGTTGGTCGAGAGGACCCAAGCCAAGGGCAGCCGCAATCGCTTCGGAGCGATATAGATCGTCCTCATCAAGCGCATCAAGCTTGCGGAAGACCGACGAACCCTTCCGCGGCTTCCGCACCTGATAGTCGACGTTCACCAGTTCGGCGATACCAGCGACTCCGTGCTCAAGATCCTCGGCTTGGAGCGAGATCAGCGATGCAGCGTCGCCAACCTCGGCGGCGATCGTGTCGAGCGACTGTGCGATGCTCCGGATCACGGCTGCGCGCTGTATGACGGCAACAACATCCCAGATTGTGACGAGCTCTTCGAACTCGTAGCGATCGAGCCTGGCAACCGATTCATTGAACTGATGCCTCAGACGCTCGAGGGACTGGAGTCGCTGGTTCGCCTCACCAAGCAAGTTCGTCACGGACTGGAGCGTGAATCGGGTCTTCCCTGCAA
>JBPCTY010000031.1:0-5897 GCA_051011415.1 Acidimicrobiia bacterium | reverse complement strand
CAGCTCAACGGCTTCGACGCTCCGGGCTTCTTCGGGAGAAGACCACGAGGTGGCGAGACCCGAGAGATTCATCACCGTCTCCCCGGTGAGACCCAAGCGGGTACGTGAAGTCGCGATCACGGTGATGTTCGGGGCAGCCGTAAGGATGTCAGTGACAAGCGCAGCTTCCGACTTCACATGCTCAAAGTTGTCGAAGATCAACAGCTGCCGCTTCGCAGCCAAGTACCGAAGAATCTGCTCCTTCGGGTCATCGTCAGAGGAAAGGCTCAGCCCGATTACCTCGGCCGTCGCCTGGAGAATGTCTGACCCAGTCGCGATGTCAGCGAGCGGTACAAAGAACACGCCATCGGGGTACTCCGGTGCGACGTTCGTGGCGACTTCGATCGCAAGCCTGCTCTTCCCCGTGCCTCCGGCAGCGAGAATGGTCAAGAACCGGGTTGTCTCAAGGCTCGTCTCAGCAGCTGCCAGTTCCGCTTCACGTCCGATGAACTCCGTCAGCTGAGCCGGCAGGTTGTTCGCAATAGCGGACGTGGACCGAAGTGGTGCGAATGAATCTCCAAGTCCCTCAACATCGAGCTGATAGACGCGCTCAGGCCGTTCAAGATCCCGCAACGAGTGCTCGCCGAGATCCTTCAGGGTCATTGTCTCCGGAAGCCGGTCTTGCACAAGCTCATAGGTTGATCCGGAAAGGACAGTCTGGCCGCCGTGCGCAATACCGCGCAACCGCGCCGCTCGGTTGACGGTGGGGCCGTAGTAATCGCCGTCCCTCAGATCCGCAGAACCGGTGTGGACAGCCATCCGAACAGCGATGGGGTCGGCGGTTGGCCACTCGGTATCTGCAAGGGCCCTTTGGGCAACTCCTGCTGCCTCGACGGCATCCGACGCTGACGTAAACACCACAAACCAGCTATCACCCTCGCCCCTTGCCTTGACCGGCAGACCCGAATGGTCCTCCACGATGCCGAGCAGGATGGCGTCGTGATGCTCAAGAGCGGCCCGCATCGCTGCGGGATCAGCATCCCAAGCGGCAGTGCTTCCTTCGATGTCCGTAAAGAGGAAGGAAACGACACCGGCCGGCAGCGCAGACGTCACGAAACCCCTCTCGGACTCATCTTGTACCTCCGTCGGTAGGCATGCCACGCATCTGTGGGGCCAACTCTCCCACGAGAGCGGTCACTACGCAGGCAGCCCGATCTCCAAGACCCGAGAGCCGCGTTCAAGATCAATGCTTGAGCTGAGAACCGCACAGGCAGGCACGACCGCTGTCATGCCTTGGCTGACCTCCAGATCCCCTACCAATGCAGTGCCAGACGTCACGCACACCACACGCGGACCTGGCTCTGCGCCGAAGCCCATCTGCTCCCTCAGCCCAACGTGTTCACGGATCCAGTAATAGTCGTTGTCGGCAAGGGTTCTCGACTCCCCGCGAGACATCGGTCCGAGGCTATACGCAGCATCCGGCTGCTGCGTGATGCTCTGAAGCGACTCGTCCCGGTGAATCTCGCGTGGTTCTCTCTCATATTCCGAGGCCCAGTCGTACAAGCGGAATGTGGTGTCACTCGGTGTCTGCACCTCCGCAATGACTATGCCGGCACCGATGGCGTGGACGAGGCCAGCAGGAACATGATGAAACGAGCCTGCGATCGCAGGGACCGCCGCAAGAAGGTCGAGCACAGCATTTGAGTCGAAGGCGTCTGCGACATCCTCGATCTGCGTCCCGGGCTTCAGGTCCAGATAGAGGATTGCACCGGGTTCGGCCTCAACGACGTACCAGGACTCCGTCTTGAAGCGGGTCCCTGGATGGTCGTCGACGTAGAACTGGGGCGGATGCACTTGAATGCTCAGGTTCTCGCGAGCGTCGAGAAGCTTCACCAAGAGCGGAAATCTCCCATCCGGGGTGGGCGCAGTCTCGCCGAGAAGCTCCACGGCATGCGACGCAAGCAAGTCGTGGAGAGTTGCTCCGGCGTCTGGCCCTGATGCGACTCGGCTGTTTGGGTCGGCCACATGAGCTGCAACATTCTGTGGAAGGTCCGCAACCTCCCAACTCTCCCCTATCGCCAGATCTGCGGGCAGCGCCGTTCCGTAGTCTGCGAGACGCCGTCCACCCCATGGACGCTCCACCGGAACTGCCTCGAGCAGGAAGGGATCAAGCGCCACGATCAGACCTCGCAATCGGCGTTCGAATTTCGACAGACAATGCTCTTATCACCATGGCGCGACCATAAACACCGGCGGGCGGTTTGCCACACATCCAGACGCGTACACTGCACCCATGGAAGAAGACCGGAGCAGAGCTACCAGAGCGATTGCGGGCGGCGACGTCCTTGCGCGAATGATGCGTCGTCGTGGCTGGTCTGCCCCTGAGGTCTCACGACGGACCAATGCCGAGGTATCTCCATCCTCCGTGCTCGCCTACATGCAAGGGACGACCCTGCCGACGGGGAGTAGTGCATTCGCAGTTGCCTCCATCCTCGGTCGCGAGGATGCAGATGAGCTACTTCGCGCATGGGGCCTCGACGACATGGCGGATGCCATCGGAGAGAACATCCCGGAGCGCGAATCCAATGCGGCACTCGACTATCAGCTCACCATCGACTCGCGGATTCCGGGCGACTCGGTCCCGATCGGATGGAAGACCACTGTCGAGGTTGTTGGGCGGATCGAGACATCGCTTGGTGTCCAGTGGATTCTCCAGACAGAGGCGGGATCCATGCTCACAGCGAGTCCAATCATTTCCTTCACCGGCAACGAACGGCTCGGCACCTCGTTGCGATCTGCCCTGCCCGAGGACGCAGACGAGGCCTAGGCGACAAGATCGGGGTTGATCCGGTCCCACGTGTCAAAGTGACTCGGCGCATCGGTGACGATCGCTCTCGCTCCGACTGCATCCGCAAACTCCCTGCTCTGACGGCGGAGCTCATCTGACTCGGTTGCCGACCACAGAACGATCGCATCGATATCCGGACTCGGTACCCGGATCGGACTCAGCCTCGCAGCGGTGAACTGGTTCAGACCCAGATATGCGTTGCGAGACGTAAGCCGCACAGGTTCGAGGTCATAGACACCGCTTGCGAGCACGAGGCGGAAGGGAACCGCAAGCGGCGAACCGAGAAGGGCCACGGACGCGGCCAAGTAGGCGCCCGCAGAGTGCCCCGAGATCAGCAGCCGTTTACTTCCGACGACCTCGGACACGACAGCCTGGACTGCTGCCTGTGCCTGAGCGATCTGGGCTTCAAGCGTGACGGTTGGGAGAAGCGAGTAGTTGACCGAGACGAAGTCCCATCCGGTGTCGATCCACGGGGGAGCAACATGCCACGCATCTTCGCTGGTGAGCGAGTTCCATCCGCCACCGTGGAAGTGAATGTGCACACCAGTCGGTGGCTCCTTCGAATGAAGAATCTCCACGTACTCATCGGCCCCCTCGCCGTATGGCATTCGATCGATGTGGGTAGTGGCTTCGACCCGGTCAGCTTCGGTCTTCCACATGCTCAGGTATCGATCGAAGTCCTGCACGAGTGCCTTCTGGTCGTACTGCGCGTCCAGACCCTCAGGGCTGTACCCGCGGTACACGGCCCTCATCGCGTCACCGGTTCGTCTGGAACCTCGCGTGCGGGTCTCCTCATCTCCCTGATGATCCGATCCGAACCTTCTCGCAGCGGACGACTTGTCTCGGTCGGTTCGTATCCAAGCGACCGGTACAGCCCAACAGCAGCAGCGTTGCCTTCGGTAACCCACAGCTCGAACCGGTCGACGCCAAAGCCGGACCCCCATGCAACTGCATGCTCAGCGATAGCCCTTCCGACCCCCCGACCCCTCGCCTCCGGTGTCACGTACATTGCACCCAACCGGTGTTCTTCGAGGTCAGACGCAACGCTCGAGAACGCGATGCCGACAAGCACCCCGTCAAGCTCCGCAAGAAGAAGCTGCGCTCTCGGATGGTCGGCGGTCGGGACGAGCATCTCGATCCAATACTCGTCGGGTTCTGCCAACGACTCCTCGTAGACCTCATCGAACGAATCCGGGTCATCTCGAAGCGCACGAAGACGAAGATCCCTCCATGCGGGCCATTCATCGGCGGTCATGTCGCGCACTGCGATTCCCATAGGTCTTGACAGTATGACGACCGGGATCCGTTCTTGGTGATACCCGCGAAAGACGCATCTAGTCTCTGTGAATGCGAGTCGCAGCAGCACAAACAGCACCGGTCTGGGGTGACGCAGACGCCACGACCGCGATCGTCATCGATTGGATCGGAATGGCGGCTGAAGCCAACGTCGATCTCGTCGCTTTCGGGGAGACCTTTCTATCCGGCTATCCGTTTTGGGTAGCGATGACAGATGGCGCACGCTTCAACGCTTCCGACCAGAAGGAGGCGTACGCCTACTACCTCGCAGGTGCGATCGATCTAGGCGGACCGCAGATGTCCGCAATCGTGGAGCGGGTTGAGGAAACCGGCGTATTCACGTACTTGGGCATCACGGAGCGCTCGTCGAGCGGTGACACGGGCTATGCAACCCTCGTCGCCATCGATCCGGCAGATGGGATCGTGTCCGCACACCGAAAACTGATGCCGACCTTCGAAGAGCGCATGGTGTGGGGTATAGGGGACGGTCACGGTCTACGGACGCACACTGTTGGCGAGTTCACCGTCTCCGGGTTGAACTGCTGGGAGAACTGGGTACCTACGATCCGGCACACGATGTATGCACAAGGGTCATCGCTGCACGTTGCCGCTTGGCCTGGATCAGTCGGGCTCACCGAGGACATCACGCGGTTTATTGCGCGAGAGGGCCGATGCTATGTGCTGTCTGCCGGTGCACTCTTGCGCCCCAGTGACATCCCCAAGTCTTTTCCCCTGCATGCCGAGGTCACTGCTGGCGGGGATGGCTTCTACAACGGAGGTTCGGCAATCGCATCGCCCGATGGAGAATGGCTGGTCGAGCCGGTCGACGGGACCGAAGGACTAATCGTTGCCGAAATCGACCCGGCTGTGGTCAGGGGTGAACGCCAGAACTTCGATCCGGCTGGCCACTATTTCCGGGCTGACGTCATCTCAGTGGAGGTCGACCGATCGCGACTCGACCCTGCGACGTTCACCGAATAGTCTTCCGTCACTTCACCTTCGGTGGCATCTGCGACACATAGTCGTATGCGATCGTGAGCCACTCGCTGAGGTTCGGGTCGTTCACCGAGAGCCATGGCCGAGGCACAGCTGCGTACTGCTTCATCGGCCGGTCCTCTGGCCCGAAGTCATCGCCGCCGGCAGCGATGAGCGTCGCGCGGTTGGCATCGTCGAGCCGTACGCCGAGATCGTCCCCGAACAGACCGCAGAACATGTTGCCGTTCACAAACCCGCCGAGGTTCCCGAACATGGCCTTGACCTCGGCGTCTTCCTGCCGGGACACGACCGCAGTGAATAGCTCCTTGGTCTGATCGCTCGGTTTTGGCATTCCCATTCGCTCACACCTCCGCGTCTGCCCGAACCATACGACCGACATCGAGACGCTGCAGCGGCCGTATCGTCCGTCGTCCGCATCACAGGGAGCCGCCGTGGAACTTGGACTGACCACGTTTGCAGAAACGATCAACGCCGACGGCTCCGGTCTTGGCGAAAAGCATGGCGAACGCCTCCGCCAGGTCGTTGATGAAGCAGTACTCGCAGAGGAATCCGGACTTGCCGTATATGCGGTGGGCGAACACCATCGACCTGACTTTGCTGCCTCATCGCCCGCGGTCGTTCTGGCAGCGATCGCAGGGAAGACGGAGAAGATCCGGCTGTCTCCTGCGGTAACGGTGTTGTCCTCGGACGATCCCGTCCGCGTGTTTCAGCAGTTCGCAACGCTCGACCAGGTCTCGTCCGGTCGCGCCGAACTCCTCGTTGGCCGCGGCTCGTTCAT
>JBPCTY010000030.1:0-4807 GCA_051011415.1 Acidimicrobiia bacterium | reverse complement strand
TCCCTGTGACCGCACGACGGGCAGAGCCTTCCGACCTTTGATTCGAGAATGTCGAGGGTCTTCGACATCGGCTCATCACCTCACTTCATTCTCCGCCCAACTCGGACAGGAATCAAGCGTGATCGCGAGTTCTAGAACAATGATGCGATTGTGAAGAGAAGCACCACGGTCCCCGCAAGCATCAGGGAGACGCCCAATACCTTGCGAAGTGCCGGTATTGACTCCTCGTCATCCTCCTGGGGTGGGGTCATGAGCGATATGGCCCCGGGGAGAAAGAGCGCTACACCAACTGCGATTCCGGTCCACGGCATAGATCACAGTATGGCGTACCACACTCAGCTCGCGTCACTCGCGGCAGCTCTATGACCCAACGCCTGGATCGTCCGCAAAAACCTCAGGGTCTACAACCTTTAGGAACACGCCTGCACGGCCGAATCGGCTCGCCGCGAGTCGGCCTAGGTTGGCTTGTAGCACATCGTTTCGACCTCGGAGAGCGCTGATCTGTACATCCCTGTCGGCGACGGTCGATGTCAGCTCACGGATGTGGCTGTCCATCTCCTCGATGCGAGTCTCGAGTTTCTCAGCATGCCGCTCCCAGTTCGTCCTTTGCCCCTCGGACCACTCCCTGGACTGCTCCAGCTCTGTGATCCAGCCCTTCAGTTCCTGGGTCTGTGTGGCCTGCGCTGCTACCTCATCGGCCAACGCAACCCGTTGACTCTCAAGCCACACGTTCGCCTGCCGGAGCTCTGCTTCCCAGATACGTGCGGCATCAAGCGCCGCAAGCGCTTCACTCAGAATCGCACCATCGGCGTGTCCTGGGTCGCTGCGGTACACCGCAAGCGCACGGCGTGCGGCCTCTCCAACTTCCTTTGCCCCCCGCTCAAATTCGAACTCGTGTGTCGCGTTCTCACCGTGCCACCGATAGCCGACGAGGGCGTCGGAAACGAAACCCACGTTGTGAGACACACACATCCTCAACCACAACGCATAGTCGCAAGCGAATCCGAGGTCCTCATCGAATCCACCGTGTTCGAGAAAGAGTTCACGCCTCGCGACAACCGAAGGGGCGCTGATGAGATTGCCCTCCAAAAGCAGCCTTCGAAAGTACTCGGTACCGTCGAAGATCGTATCGGACGCAGAGTTCTCGACCCACTCTGATGGCGCTGGTGGTGCCCCCTCCTCGACGATGGTCTCGACCCCGGAGTGCACGAATCCGATCGTGGGATCATGCCCAAGGAGCGCAACCTTTCGTTCCAAATTCTCCGGCTGCATCACATCGTCCTGGTGAAACACGCACACATACTCGCCGCGGGCGAGAGATAGACACTTGTTCCAGTTTCCCGGAAGGCCCAATCGCTCGGAATTGTGAGATAGGCTGATTCTCGGATCATCGAAGGATTCCACGATTCCAACCGTGTCGTCGGTCGAATCATCATCCGCGATGATGACCTCGAAGTTCTCGAATGACTGGGCGAGAATGGTCTCGAGCGTCTGCGCGAGAAAGGCCTCCCCGTTGTAGGTGGGTAGGCAAACGCTGACCCGCGGGTTGGCACTGCTCGACGGCGCGTTCACTTCGGGCTTCGGATCACTGTGTCCCATTGCAACTCGAGCATAGAGATCGGTCGGCCGCCGTCTCGGCATCGATCGGGTGATACCTCAAGACTCCGCCTGCCAGTTTTTGGATACGGGTGGATTGCGGTGATGACAATTAGCGTCGAAGCGCCGCGCAGACCCCTGGGGCATCCCCCTGCCTCGGGGGTCTGCCTCTTTCTGTGTCAGCCATGCATCCGGAGCGAAATGGCTGCAAGAAGGTTCTCGGCGTCGTTCGTTCCCATGCGAAATGAAGTCCCGTCGGAGAGATCGACTTCGACGGCATCGAGCCCCCATACGTTGTACATCCAGCCGCTCGGAATCTTTCGCACACCCCACCCCATCCACCATCGGTTCCTCAGGCGTCGCACGGCGATCATGTCCGACAGATCGAACGTCCTATGCGGCTTTCCCCAACCAAATCGTGCGGTGAGTGCTCCATCCTCGACCGTGATGTGCAGGCGATTGAATGCCACCAAGACGATCAGGATCACGAGGAGGAACGTCCCCGTGAGCACGACCACCCACGTCGGCGTCTCGCCGTCTGCGGACATGACTGCAAGCATGAACACCGATATCGGCACATAGAAGTAGGGCCCATATCCGCGTTGTACGTGGTCGTAGTGCATGCGACCAGTGTGGCACGGCTTGCGGGCACAACCGCACCGCTAGCGTCAAAGAAATGGTTGAACCAAACTATCTCGACAATCTCAAAGCGGCCTACGACGCCGATGTGGACCGCCGCGGAGCAATGGATCTTGCCTCGTGGAGAACCGACATCCTCGACGATTTCCTTGACACGTTCCCGGAAAGGCAGACGATGCTCGAACTCGGGTGCGGAACAGGCCAAATGGCTCGGTACGTCGCGGACCGAGGTCTCACCGTGACCGCGATCGACCTCTCGCCGGGAAATGTCGAGGCCACACGCCAGCGAGGCATAGATGCCGAGGTCGCAGACTTCGGCAACCTGCCTTTCGAGTCAGGCTCATTCGACGGTGCGTATGCGCTGATGTCACTCATCCATGTGCCAGCGGAACGGCTATCCGATGTGTTCACCGAGATTCGTCGAGTCCTCACGAAGGGCGCAAGCCTCCTCATGGTGGTGTGGGGCGGCGAGCGCCATGAAGGTCAGTTTGCAAGCGAATGGCTCGATCCACCGAGGTTCTTCAGCATCTACCCCGACGATGAAGTCCTGAAGCTCGACTTTCGCGGCTTCACCATCACGGATTTTGCGACAGGTGAGCCTCCGGACACCGGTGACCTGCACGTGCAGGTGCTGACGCTGACCGCGATCTAAGCCGGGTCGGTCGATGCGGGGGTGATGCTCGCTGGCCACTGTGAGGCCTGCAGCGTCGCGATCTGGTCGCGTAGTTCGAGCTGTCGATTCCGCAGTGCCCAGCGCTCTGCGAAGGCATGGTCTGGTAGCGAACGGAGACGTTCACGCACACCACTGAGCTCGTCTTTGAGACGGGAGCCTTCCATGGATGGCGACAATACCCGAAGGAACCCCAGATTCCGTGTATTGCCGGCGCTGTACAGCGGCAACGTCCTCGTTGGTTCCAGAATTCGCGACAATGCCGGCATGAAAGCGTGGAAAGTCTTTCGTCCGCCGCTCGCAGCAGCGGGGCTGCTCACCGGCCAGCTGGTGCATGCCGTCTATCGCGAGGACTTGCCAACGCTTGAGAATCAGGACCCTTCTGGAACATTCGGCGAGCCCACTCTCCCTCCACTCAGGATCGTGTTCCTCGGAGACAGCTCGGTGACGGCGCCCGGTGTGTCCCCTCTCGACCACTCGTGGCCACGCCAGGTTGGCCTCCACCTTGGCGAGCGGTTCTGGGTGGATGCGAGGTCGTTCGCCGTTGGAGGTTCCAAGGCTCGGGACGTTCTGAGCGATCAGCTTGAAGCTGCCCTCGCTGCAGAACCGGACATTGCCTACGTCAGTGTTGGGTCCAACGACGCGCTCCGCGGTACGCCGGTGGCCAGATTCGAGAATGAGTACTTCCAGATCGTCGAACGGCTCCACGCTGAAGTGCCAGCGGTCGGCCTCTCAGGTATCGGAGATCTGGGGACCATTCCGCGGCTTCCTGAGCTTGCCAAGGGCCTGGCCCGCATCCGGGGCCGAGCCATCAATGCCTCAGTCGCCCGGATTTCGGCCCAGTACGACAGGACGGTGAAGTCCAATCCGTGGCATGTGATGGCCACGGTGTTCGAGACGAATCCGGCAATGTTCGCTCCGGACTTGTTCCACGCATCGGCCGAGGGACATATGGTCTTCGCCAGGGTCGCAAAGCCCGTGGTCGATCAGCTTGTCGATATCTGGCAAAACAATCCCCGCCCAATCGAGTAGCGAGGCGGTCTCGCGCCTAGGTTGAAACGGCAGGCGACTCAACAAACCACGTCTGCATCTCGCCCTTCCCCTTCACCTCAACCAAACCCCGCGATTCGCACACGAAGCGGTCAGCGATCAGGTCACGCGTGGCCGCTGAGATCTGGATGCGGCCGGGCTCGCCGTGGGACTCCATGCGCGCGGCGGTGTTCACCGTGTCGCCCCAGATGTCGTACTGAAACTTGTGGGTCCCGATCACTCCGCCCACGACAGGCCCCGAACTGATACCGATCCTGAAATTCACCCGTCTCCCGCCCACTGCTGGAAGTGATGCGAAGTGGTGCTTCATGTCGAGGGCGAGGCTGCAAATCGCAACTGCATGGTGGTCTATGGGGAAAGGCACACCTGCCGCAACCATGTAGCCGTCGCCGATGGTGCGGATCTTCTCGACGCCGTGGCTCTGCACGAGCTCATCGAACACCGAGTACACCTCGTTGAGCCACTCGACCATCTCGGTCGCCGACAGTGTCTCCGAAAGCGGGGTGAACCCAACAATGTCTGAGAACAACACGCTCACCGACTCAAAGCGGTCAGCGATCACTCCTGGTTCGTCCTTGAGCCTCTCCGCAATGGCCTGCGGCAGAATGTTGAGCAGGAGCCGCTCGGACTCGGACTTCTCATCGTCAAGGTCTGCCATGAGCGCCCTCAACAGGTTTGAGTTCTGATCCTGCAACGTCTGGAGAGTCTCGAGTTGCCCCTCGGCGCGCGCCAGCTTCTTCTGCAGCGTCCGATTCTGCGCCTCCAAGGACGCTCGATCTGGCTGGGCCTGCTCGCTCATGTCCCTATGAGCACCGTGACACACGTTTCGTTGTGGAAGCTCGGTGTTGAGTC
>JBPCTY010000029.1:0-9162 GCA_051011415.1 Acidimicrobiia bacterium | reverse complement strand
GACGGAACGGGCGCCGTGTCTGCGGCCCCGTGGGGCTCTGCTGGGGTGCTTCCCATCTCGTGGATGTACGTCGCAATGCTCGGCCCTGAGGGTCTCCGTCGATCGACCGAGGTCGCGGTGCTCAATGCGAACTATCTGGCAACTGCCCTGAAGGACCACTACCCCGTGTTGTACACCGGACCGGGTGGGTTGGTCGCACACGAGTGCATCGTCGACATCCGGCAGATCGAACGCGACACAGGGGTAACGAACGAGGACATCGCGAAGCGTCTGATCGACTTCGGGTTCCACGCACCGACGATGTCGTTCCCTGTCGCCGGGACGCTGATGGTGGAGCCAACCGAGAGCGAATCGAAGTTCGAGATGGACCGGTTCATCGACGCGATGATCGCGATCAAGACAGAGGTTGATGCAGTCGGCGAAGACGTAGCGGGATCGGTCCTTCGTAACGCACCACACACAGCCGAGGATCTTGTGAGCGACACGTGGGATCGCTCCTACTCCAGAGAGGAAGCCGCCTACCCGGTGGAATCGCTCCGGACGCACAAGTACTGGGTTCCCGTCGGGCGCGTCGACAACGCGTACGGGGATCGGCATGTGTTCTGCGAATGTCCACCGATCGAGGACTATCAGTAGACCGTGTCGTCGTTCAACTTCAAGAGCAAGCCGACAGGCTTCTTCAAGTGGATTCTCTACACGCCGGTCTACCTGTATCGAGCCCATCTGGGGTTCGTGATGGGCAACAGGTTTCTGATGATCGAGCACAAGGGTCGAAAGAGCGGAACGTTGTATCGCACGGTGCTCGAAGTTGCCGGCCAGCATCCCGATCGCGGCGAGTGGATCTCGACAAGTGGGACCGGCCCGAAGGCTGACTGGTACCGAAACATCCGGGAAGACGGACTTGAAGCCGTATGGCTCGGATCGACGCGTAATCCCCGTGCGAACGTTCGGTTCCTTGAGGCAGAGGAGTCCGGAGGCGTGTTCAAGCTCTATGAGGAGGAACACCCAAAGGCTTCAGCCAAGTTGATGGACTCGATGGGTGTGTCCTATGACGGCACCGATCAAGGGCGTATCGACATGATGCGCCAGATTCCGATGGTGGCGTTTTCCTGGTAGATCAACGCTGGGCGACTGGCGTTTCCAGCACTGCGACGAGGCTTCCAAGGAATCGTTGACCAAGCCCGCCGTCGATGAGTCGGTGGTCGTAGCTGAGGTCGAGCGGTGCAACCCATCCGACCGCCAACTCGCCATCTTCCACAACCGGCTGCTCGGTGGCGCGCCCGATTGAAACAATCGAGCTTGTGCCGACCGGAATGAGTGGTGTTCCGTGTCCGCCGCCAAGTGCCCCGATGTTTGAAATGGTGAATGTCTGGCCCGTGAGCTCAACTGGGGTAGCGGTGCCTGCGATCGCAGCGGCCGAAAGACGCTCGAACTCGGTTGCGATTTCGAACATGTCCATGTCGGCTGCGTCCTTTACGACTACGACCATCAACCCGTCTTCTGTGTCGACCGCAAATCCAAGGTTCACATGTTCCTTGTACTCAACGGCCCCCTCTCGGTAGGAGGCGTTGAAGTCGGGGAACTCGTTGAGGAGGGGCAATACCGCTGTGGCGACGAGGGCTTCGATGGGCAGCTTGGCATCCTCGCCCAAGGATCGATCGCTCATCAGGGCCTCGCTCCGAACCTCGGCCTGAACCGTCACGTGGGGGATGGTTGTCCACGACTGCGTCATGTGGACCGCAATGGTCCGTCGTATCGCAGACAGGGGCGTGAGGGCGTCGTCTCTCTCGTCTCCAGCTTCAAAGCCGTCGAGATCGGCCCTTGTGACCGCACCGCCCGGTCCCGTTCCCACGACCTGGGAGAGATCGATGCCCTGTTCCTTGGCCAGCTGGCGAACGATCGGCATAGCCCGGGGGGTTCGCTGCGTAGGGCGTTGCTCAGGATCGAGACCCGCCGTGGTTTGTGGCGCGGCATTCGCGCCAGGTTCTGGATCCGGCGTCGAGGCGGGTGCAGATGCGGCCGGGCTTGCCGGACCGGCATCGGCGGTGTCGGCGACCACGAAAAGCACGTCGCCGACCGCGACCGTGTCGCCTGGAGCGCCCTCGATTCGGCGTATCACACCGGTCTGGGGGGAGGGGATTTCGACGGTTGTCTTGGCCGTCTCGACCTCGACCACCGGCTGGTTTGCCTCAACCCGGTCGCCGACGTTCACGAGCCATTCAACGATCTCAGCCTCTGTCAGGCCCTCGCCGATATCGGGCAGTCGAAACTCCAGCACCATGGTCAACCAGCGTAACGAACGGATCGTCACTGGGTGGCCGGTTGGTGATTCGTCAGCTAGCCGCGGAAGGCTTCACCGCTGTCAGCGTGATCGACGAGGATCGATGCCGGTTCGAAGCGCTCGCCGTAGGTGTCAGCGAGGTTCCGGAGTCTGGCGACGACAACATCTGCACCCATCTTGTCGATGGTGAAGAACGGTCCGCCGCGGAACGGTGGATAGCCGACGCCGAACACCGCACCGATATCGCCGTCCCGAGCTGATCTCAGGATTCCATCCTGCAGGCAAAGGGCTGCCTCGTTGATGAATGCCAGGGCGATCCTTTCCTGAATCAACGCACGGGCGACGCCGCTGGGTTGGCCAAGACCGAGAACGGCGTACACAGAGTCATCCGCCTCTCCGCGCTCACCTTTCGAATAGGTGTAAAAGCCTCTGCCGTTCTTTCTCCCCTTGCGATCGTCATCGATCAGCGCCTGCATGATGTCGGGTCCGCGCATGCGATCGCCGAAGGCCTCGACCATCGTCTCGCCAACATGCGCTGCCACGTCTATGCCGACTTCGTCTCCGAGAAGAAGCGGCCCGACCGGGAATCCCCACGAAGTCATCGCACCGTCGATGTCGTCGACGGAGGCTCCCTCCTCAAGGAGGAAGGCAGCTTCGAGCGAGTACGGGGCGAGAACCCTCGATGTGTAGAAGCCGGGCCCGTCGTTGACAACGATGACCGTCTTCCCCTGATTCTTTCCCTCTTGGACGGCGGTCGCCGTGACCCAGTCAGCGGTCTTGTCCGTGGTGATGACCTCGAGGAGTGGCATCTTCTCAACTGGCGAGAAGTAGTGCATCCCGACCACAGTCTCGGGCCGCGAGCTCGCCTCGGCGATGTCGGATATCGGGAGCGACGACGTGTTCGAGGCAAAGATCGTGTCATCGCCGACGATCGCCTCGACCTGTTTCACGATGTCGCGTTTGACCTCAAGATCCTCGAACACTGCCTCTATGACCAGATCGGTCGACGCATACCCATCCCATGTCACGGAACCCGTAACCCGGTTGTGCACCTTGTCGACCTCGAATGGTGACATTCGCCGACGCTTCGCTCGTTTCGAGAGGACCTTCGACACATACCCGAGTCCCCGCCCGACGCCGGCCTGATCGATTTCCTTGATCCGAACGTTCGTCTCGGCATTGATTGCGGACACGGCAGCGATCCCGCCACCCATCAGCCCGCCGCCGAGGACTGCAACGTTGGTAATCGGTCGTGGCTCGGCGTCCGAATCAACACCGGAGTCCGATTTGAGTTCCTGCGTGGCAAAGAAGATCGATCGGAGGGCCTTCGACTCCGGCGTGAACACGAGCTCAGCGAAGAACCGCATCTCAGCCGCAAACCCTGCCTCGCGGCCCTGCTCGACTCCAATGCGGATGGCTTCGATGGCGCGCTTCGGAGCTGGGTAGTGACCTTTGGTCTTGTCGAGCATTGTCTCTGACGCCTTCTTGAAGAGAAGCGATCGACCGGGTGCGTTCTTCTCCAGAGCAATCTTCTGGAGGTTCTGTGAGGACACGTTCAATGCGATGACACGGTCTGGCGGCTCTGCGTCGATGGCCTCGAAGGCGCGCTTCTGTGCGATCTCGATCAGAACCTCTTCCGGCACGACCTCATCCACGAGACCAAGCTTCTTCGCCTTTCGCGGTCTCGCTGGGCGACCACCAACGATCATCTCGAGCGCCGCAGCGATACCGACCAGCTCTGGAAGACGTTGTGTGCCGCCTGCGGCAGGAATCACGCCGATCTGGACCTCGGGTTGACCGAGTTGTGTCTTGGTGCTGTTGGTGCAGATGCGCATTGATGCCGTCATGGCCAGCTCGAGGCCACCACCGAGGCACGCTCCGTTGATCGCTGCAACGACAGGCTTGCCAGCCTTCTGATGGAGTGCCTCGATCCTGTTGTAGATGTCGTGGGACGCCTGCAAGGCATCCAACACATCGTCTGGTGTCTCAAAGTCGTCGAACATCCGAATGTCGGCGCCGGCGAGAAAGTCCTGCTTGGCGGATCCGATCACGACAGCCAGAACATCGTCCTGTTCGAGCCTTTCCACGATTGCTGCGAGCTCGGTGACGAGAGCAACCCCGAGCGTGTTGATGGACTCGTCTGCCCGGTCGATCATGACCGTTGCGACTCCGTCGTCTGAGATGTCGAGTGTGAAGTTGTCGTACGTCATGGTCATCGCTCCAGAATCACAGCGGCACCCAAGCCACCGGCCGCACATTGCGTCACGAGGGCAGTTCCTCCGCCGCGGCGGTTGAGCTCGTTCGCCATCGTGTTGATCTGTCTTGCTCCCGTCGCACCAAACGGATGGCCGATCGAGATGCTTCCCCCGTAGATGTTGAAGCTTGCTTCGTCGATCTCGCCGATCGCCTCGTCCCTGCCGAGATGCTCCTTTGCAAACTCGGCTGAGCCGAAGGCCTGCACGTTCGAAAGCACCTGGGCAGCGAAGGCCTCATGCATATCCACCAGGTCAAGATCGCTGAGTTTCATGCCCGCCCTATCAAGGGCGATTGGGGTCGCGATGGCTGGTCCCATCAGAAGCTGCCAGTTCGGATCCAGAGCCGCAAAGGCATACGACTTGATGTAGGCGAGAGGCTGGATTCCGAGGGCCTCGGCTGCTTCTTCGGCCATCAGCAACGTTGCGGAGGCACCATCGGTGAGCGGAGACGAGTTCGCAGCCGTCACTGAGCCGTACTTGCGATCGAACACCGGCTTGAGGCCTGCAAGCTTCTCCGGAGTGGAATCATCCCGCGGAATCGTGTCGCGCTCAACCGTGTCCTTGAATCTGGGAGGCAGGTGATACGGCATGACCTCGTCATCGAAGATGCCTTCGGCCCATGCAGACAATGCCTTGGCGTGTGAGCCGGCCGCATAGTCATCCTGTGCCTCACGAGTGATGCCGTTTGCCTTCGCCATCTTCTCCGCGCTGTCGCCCATCGTCTCTCCAGTCGATCGCTCAGCGATCGCCGGAGGAACCGGGGCAAGATCCTTTGGGCGTACTTTTGAGAAAGCCTTGGCCTTTGACGGCAGATCCCTTGCCGAGTTGGCTCGCATGAGTGCATCCACGAACGTATCGGAGTAGGTGATTGGTGGCTTGCTGAGCGAATCAGCACCACCTGCGATAACGACGTCAGCTTCACCAAGCATGATCGCTTGCGCTGCGTTCACAACGGATTGGGTAGACGTCGCACACGCGCGGGTAACTGAGTATGCATCGGTGTTCTCGGGGAACGGCCCTGCGAGCACGATCTCTCTGGCGATGTTTGGTGCGGCAACGTCTTGAACAACGGAGCCGTACACGACCCGGTCGACCTGTTCGCCGTTCAGCCCACTCCTCGCAAGCAGCTCGGACACAACGGTGCTCGAGAGTGCGAGCGTCGAGATGTCCCTGTATGCGGTGCCGGATTTCGCAAACGGTGTGCGAAGGCCGTCAACGATCGCGACGCGTCTTCCCTTTGGGGCTTTGGCCATGAGAGCTCGATTCTTGAGTGAACACTCAAGATTCTAGGGCTGACACCACCGAACGAATTCAGCGACGGGTGCACAACACCATGTTGTGGTGAACTGTGCTGGCAGCACTTGTTACGCAGCCCCGAGAGCTGTCCTCACTACTGGGTGGACAATCTCTCCGTCTCGAGTATTGACACCCGAGTGGAGTTCAGGTCGTACCTCGATCGCTCGCTCCAGACCGAGCTCTGCGAGCAACGTGAGATAGGGGGTGGTGACGTTTGTAAGTGCGAACGTGGAAGTTCGGGGGACTGCACCCGGCATGTTTCCGACGGCATAGTGCACGACATCATGCTTGATGAAGGTCGGCTCGTGGTGGGAGGTTTCCCTGCTTGTTTCCACGCAGCCGCCTTGATCAATGGCGACGTCGACGATCACCGAACCGCGCTGCATCGACTCCACATGCGCCTCGGTTATCACGTGTGGTGCCTTGGCTCCGGGGACAAGCACCGCTCCGATAACAAGGTCAGCTTTCTTGACCGCTTCGGCGACGGTTGCGCGGTTGCTCGTGAGGCCTGTCATTCGTCCGAAGAGGAGATCATCGAGAAAGCGCAGCCGATCGACGCTGATGTCGAGGATTGTGACCTCTGCACCCATGCCTGCGGCGATACGTGCTGCGTTCCAGCCAACGTGTCCTCCTCCGATGACGACCACATCTGCTGGTGCGACGCCAGGAACCCCGCCGAGCATCACTCCTCTGCCCCCATGGGGAGCTTCGAGGTGTGCCGCTCCGGCCTGGACCGACAGGCGACCTGCGACCTCGCTCATCGGGGCGAGCAAAGGGAGGTCGCCGTCTACCTCGACAGTCTCGTATGCGATGGAGGTGGTGCGAGAAGCGACCAGCGCATCCGCAACCTTCGGGTATGCAGCAAGGTGGAGATAGGTGAAGAGCGTGAGATCGTTGCGCAAGTAGCCAAACTCGGACTCTTGCGGTTCTTTGACCTTGCAGACAACATCGGCCGACCACGCATCGTCTGCCGACTTCACAATGGTCGCGCCAGCCGCCGCGAACTCCTCGTCATGGATCGCTGAGCCCTCTCCGGCACCGGCTTGCACCAGAACGTCGATGCCGTCGACAGCCAGTTCGTGCACACCGGGCACGGTGATGGCGACGCGACGTTCATCAGGCTTGATCTCGGTAGGTACCCCAACGGTCGTCATGTGCTCACCTCAGCTCGTGCATGCTTCGAGGGCATGTGCTGGTGCGCATCGGTGGATTCCGGTGCCGCTTCCAGTGAGCGTGAGTATTGCAGAATGGCCGCGCCTCAGACGGCGCCGAGACCCTCAATACGCGCTAATCGTTCCGATTTGCTGCGGTTCAGGTTCCGAGGAACCTGAAGACTTCGTACACCATCCATGCAGGCCAGAACAGGCCCTGGATGAAGGACAGCACGTACTCCCAAAAGGAGTCTGCCTGCTGCCAGAAGTAGACGAATGCTCCGAATATCCCGAGTGCGTAGAACGCACCCCCACCTGCCGCGCCTGCGTTGCTGCTCATATCTCCACGGTACTCCTGAATGTGTGTGGGGTCTATGGAGCACATCCAGATTCCTGCGTTCTCGGCATCGTGAAACCAGAAAGGGCCGCCCTTGCGGGCGACCCTTTCCTACGTTGGTACGCGGCTCTTTAGAAGTCAGCTTCCTGGCGGAGGCCGAAGGCCGGGTGGCGGAGGCGTGAGAGTGCCTGCTTCTCGAGCGAGCGGACCCTCGTTGGGCCGAGCTCGAGGTGCTTGCCAATCTCCTCATGCGTCCGAGGCATTCCATCGTCGAAGCCAACACGCTTTGACAGGATGTAGGCCTCACGCTCTGGGAGGCGGTCAATGGCCTCACGCAGCGCCTCGATCGTGGAGACACGCTCGGTCTCGCGCACTGGATCGTCCTCATCGTCGTGTGCCACGAAATCTCCGAGCACAGCGCCGTCCTCACCGACAGGTGACTCGAGCGACACAGAGTCTGCGACAAGCTGCGCCTCAAGCACCTGGTCCAGGCGAAGGCCGGACTCATCGGAGAGTTCCTCTGATGTTGGCTCACGACCGAGCTCCGAGAGGAGACGGTTGCGTGTGCCGTTCAGGGTCAACAGGGTGTCGTGGAGCGAGTTGGGCAGACGTACGGTCCGCGACTTCTCTGCGACTGCACGCTGCATTGCCTGGCGGATCCACCATGTTGCGTAGGTCGAAAACTTGAAACCCTTGCGCCAATCGAACTTCTCGACTGCGCGGATCAGGCCGAGGTTGCCCTCTTGGATGAGGTCTACAAACTCAATGCCGTACTGCGAGCGGTAGCGCTTGGCCTGTGAAACGACAAGACGCAGGTTCGCCTGTGCGAAACGGTCCTTGGCTTCCTTGCCTCGTCGGGCGGCGCGCTGAAGCTTGACCTTCTCTGCGCCTCGGACGCCACCTTCTTCGAGCTTCTCTTCGGCGTCGCGGCCGGACTCGATTGCCTGGGCGAGATCGACTTCGTCGTCTGCCGTGAGCAGTTCGTGGTTGGCGATATCAGCGAGGTATGTGGTGAGCGAGTCACCGACCTCTGTTGGTGTAAGTGCCTGTCGTGCTGTCATCTTTGTGAATTCCTTCACATGTTGGTGCGGTGGACATCTGCGTGCTGGCCGCGATGCGCCATCCTATGGGGGATTTTCGTTGCGGACACGTATAAGACGCTTCAGGGGGCTTAGAAGTTCCCGAGGGTCATCGGCGGTCGAAAAACATCGACTGGTTCGCCTTGCCTACGAATCCGGACGCATCGTATATCAAACTGTCCGTCATGCCTAGCCCCCTTCCATGAGAAATAACCATGGACTCCAATCCGATCCAGTCTCCTTGGGGTCTTCGGGCGGCATATACGGTCAGATCCGTGTTGATTCCAAGCAGTGTGGTGAAGCTCTCGATCGCTCCGATTCCCGAGCCAAGATCGCCAAACAGGCCGAGAAGGTTGGCAGGATCAGCTTGCTCACCCTCGATGAGTGGCACTGTTTGACGGACCCAGACCGCACCCTGGCCCCCTTGAAAAGGTGTGCCAGAGACAACTCGGACATCCACGGCGTCCAGGTAGCTGGTCCACTCGCCGAAGGGCGATTCAAGCGGCGGGCAATCCTCGGGATCGGGGAACGGTGGTACATCGGGGACCTGCACAGGCAGGCCGTCGTCTGATTCACGAATCGCCCACGCCGACACCATGAGAAGCGATTCCCCCTCCGGTCCCAGCAGTCGTCCTGTGAGATGTGTGACCTTCTTGCCTGGCCGGGTGACGTCGATGTCGATGGTGACCGGGACCTTCGGGATACCTCGGTGAATGTCGAAGGTTGCTCGTGTGACTGCCCTGCCGGGCGTTGCCTGCTCAAG
>JBPCTY010000028.1:0-19358 GCA_051011415.1 Acidimicrobiia bacterium | reverse complement strand
TTCTGCAAGTAATGGTCGAGCCCAACCTCATTGATGGCCTGGATGGCTGCCTCCGTATCGGCGTAGGCCGTCAGCAGGAGGCGCTTTGCTTCCGGGTAAGTCTTCTGGGCCTCGAGAAGGAACTCGGTCCCGGTCATATCGGGCATGCGTTGATCGACGAGGAACACGGCAATGGTGCGTCCACCCTCGCTGAGTTCGGTAACGATGCCGAGCGCATCCGCCCCAGATGGCGCAGCAAGGATTTGGTAATCGGCCGCATACTGTGATCGGAGGTCGCGCCGAACAGCCGCAAGCACCTGCGGATCGTCGTCGACTGCAAGGATGACCGGTTTTGCCACGCTGACCTCTCAAGAAACCGAAAGCCTTCCGAGTGGCGAGCCTACTGACCAGTGTCGTGGTTCGTGAAAGTTGGCAGCGCTACGCTCGTCTCTGTTCTTGGATAGGTGATGGAATGAATGACGCACACATAACCGTTCTTGGGGGTCGAGGATCGATCCCGGTATCGGGCCCGGACTTTGTTCGCTACGGCGGAAACACGTCATGTTTTGCGATCGTCGTAGGCGGCAAGGCCGTCGCGTTCATCGATGCAGGTACGGGACTGGCTGCGTATCGATCGTATGGCATCGAGCTTGCCCCTCAGGTTGCGATCTTTCTCACGCACTACCACTGGGATCACATCCAAGGTCTTTCGATGCTCGACGAGTTGTGGCGAGGAGCGTGCGACGTTTGCGTCTGGGGCCCTGCGGACCCGCGCGAAGTGTTGGTTCGTGCGATCGCTCCGCCGGTGTTCCCCGTCTCGATCGATGAGGCCGCCGTACGATTTGCCTCGGTCAGCGATCCGGTCGAGGTCGAAGGGTTCACGGTCACGGCGTTCCCGATCAATCATCCGCAAGGTGCGGTCGGTTACAAAGTGCAGGGTCCGAACCGATCCATCGCGATCGTCACTGACCACGAATCGGGAACAGCGATTGACGACGGAATCCGCGAGGCCATTGCTGGAGTGGACGTTCTTGTCCACGATGCGCAGTATCTCCCGAGCGAAGTCGAGTCCCACGCAGGTTGGGGACATTCGACATACGAGGACGCCATTGCGATGGCTCGGTCCGTGGGAGTCAGCGAGTTGATCCTCACGAGCCACGATCCAGCGCGATCAGACCGCACCATTGACTCGATGATGAGTCATGTGCGAACCGAGTTCGAGGCATCGCTTGGCGCAGGCCAGGGTCTCGAGGTTTCGCTGTGAAAATCGGCGCTATCCAGCCACCCAGACTGGTCACAGTCGATGAGGGTGAACGTTCAGCAACGTGGCTTGAGCTGTTCTACGACCTTGTATTCGTTGCCGCTGTTGCGATGCTCGGTGTGCGGCTTGCAACCGATGCGTCCTGGAACGGGTGGATGTCGTACGTCGCCTACTTCGTACTCATCTGGTGGTTGTGGGCGAGCCACACGTTCTACGCAGATCGATTCGATACAGACGACCTCGTGTATCGCCTGCTTGCGTTTCTCCAGATGGTTTCGATCGCTTTTCTGGCGGCGAGCCTCTCAACCGACGACGCCGGGTCCACGGCGATGTTCGCAGCCGCGTATGCAGCCGCACGAATCATCTTGCTGATCATGTATGCGCGGGCGTACCGCCACGTCGAGGTCGCAAGAACCCTCGTCCGTGGATATCTGATCGGCTTCGGTGCAGGCGCAGTGCTGTGGACGCTGTCGATCTTTGTCCCCGAACCAGCTCGTTTTGTGCTGTGGGCGATGGCCCTGGCCATTGATCTCGCGACGCCGTACATCATCCGGAAGGAGCAGGCGAGGGTTCCGCTCGACGTGTCACATCTCCCGGAGCGGTTTGGGCTCTTCACGATTCTCGTACTCGGTGAAACCATCGTTGCGGTCACGCTCGGACTGAGCCACGTGTCGTGGCAGGTTGCGACATCGATCGCGGGCATCTTCGGCATCGCCATTGCGACGGGGCTTTGGTGGATTCACTTTGACAATGTTGATGGGTTCGTCGTCAGGCGACGAGGAGATGAAAAGACGTGGCGGCCAACAGTGTGGATCTATACCCACGCACCGTTGGCAATAGGGATTGCAATGGTGGGCATTGGTGTGGAGCACGCCATCATCGCCGCCGACGCTGACCACAGCTATCACACCGAGGAACGATGGGTCCTTGTAGGTGGTGCCATCATCGCGCTCGCTGCAATGTCGGTGATCGAGATTGCGTCGAACCGGCAGGCAGGAGAAGTGGTCCGTAGACGTATCGTCGGCAATCGGGTTCTGTCCATTCCGGTCCTTGCGATCATCGGCATCCTGGCACTGGGCCCGGCCATCACGGTGATCCTCGTGGCTGCCGTGATGGCAATTCAGGTGGTCGCAGACGTTCTCGCTGGCGAGATTCGCGCAGACGACCCTGAAGCCGAGGAACTGGACACCGAAGAGTTCCGTATTGACCAGCTCCCTGCCGAAGACACCGGTCCAGACGAAACCGATTCCAGCACCGTTGAGGAAGAAGACGTCGATGCTGAGGGTCAGCCGGAAGAGGCGACCTAGCTTCTCCGGGCTCCAAGGAAGAAGGTCGGCGTCGGCCCCTTTCCTTTGATATCGATTTCACCTCTCGGCTCAATCTCGAAGGTCTGCTCGAGTTCTCTTGCGGCTCGTTCGGAGAGTTGTACTCGGCCGGGTACGCCATTCGACTCCATACGGGATGCGGTGTTGACCGTGTCTCCATAGACGTCGTAGATGAATCGGGACTCGCCGATGACTCCAGCGACAAGCGGCCCAACATCCATGCCGAAGCGCATAGCGACTCCTGATCTTTGGCCCAACGTTGAGGTCGATGCAGTAGCCAGCATCTCGAGCGCGAGGTCTGCGAGAGGATCAAGACCAGGGCCAGGGTCGGGAGCACCGCTGACGACCATGTACGCATCTCCGATCGTCTTGACTTTCTGCAGACCACGTTCATCCGCAAGTGTGTCGAACTTGGAGAACAGCCCGTTGAGCGAGGCGACAAGGTCGTCAGCGGGTAGCTGTTCCGATAGCGGCGTGAAGTCAACGATGTCACAAAATAGAACTCCCACATGCTCGTGTCTGTCAGCGATCGGATGCTCGCCGTCCTTGAGGCGTTGTGCGATGGATTCGGGAAGCACGTTGAGGAGCAACCTGTCGGAGCGTTCGCGTTCGACTTCAAGATCTGCAGCCAGCCTGTTTCGTGACCGCACATAGGTGAGAAGGGAGAGGAAGCTGATCAGCGCTACCGAAATGATGTTGGCAGCGAAGAAGCTGATGATCACCCACTCGGGCAGCTCGGGGGCCCATTGGCGCAGGGTCGGATCCAAGGGGACGAGCACGATGACAAGGCCGGCGAACAACCCAAACCAAACCCACGGGTGACGCGAGTCGGCAAACGAGACGGCGCCAACTGCCACCACGGCGGAGAACATGACGACCCCGCTGCTATTGACGTAGCCGCCGAGCGCAATGTGCACCAGGACCGGGAGCACAAGGAACATCCCGAGTTGCTGGTACTGAACCGAGGTGATCCGCTTGTACTTGGCGAAGTGGGCGAGCGTCAGCAGTGTGGCGACCATGTAGAACGTCGGGATGATCGCAACCTGAGGATTGCCAAGGATGTAGTGAAAGATCGTCCAAGGCAGAACTACCAGGCACGTGATCAGCCCTGCCATCGTCACTGCGCGCTTCTGGAGACGCAGATCAGCGTCGTCGCCGGGGGCGACCCCGATGTCGGGGAGTCTGCGAAGGGTTTCGATCACGGCCGCAGGCTAGACATGACCGCGCTTGGGCTACGGGGCAGCCGTGGTGGTGGTTGACGCCGGCGGTGCGGTCGTCGTTGTCGTTGGCGGCACCGTGGTCGTCGTCGTCACAGGAGCGGTTGTGGTCGTCGCCGCACCCGTTGTTGTGGTGACGGCCGCGGTCGTGGTGGTGGTTGGTTCTGGCTCGTCCTCGCGGGGCTTCTTGTAGTTCCAGGTCCACTGCTGTCGGGTGACGTTGCCGTCCGGCCACGTCATGACTCGGGTGATTGTGTTTCCCTCACGCTCGGACTCACAGGTGCGCCCGCCGTTGTTGCCGGAAAGAGTGACCGTGATCGAACCGGACGTATAGGTCGTGTCGACGTACACGACTGCATCGGAGTCGTTCTTGAACTGAACGTCGGGGCTCGGGAAGCCGAGAGTCGCTTCCCTGACAAAGGGATATCGAGAGAAGTAGAGGCTGTGCGGCTGATGGAACACGTCCTCGTAGCAACCAAAGAACACCGCGTTGTACAGCGTGGTTGCGAATTGGCTGGTGCCGCCACCGATATTTATCGAGCTTTCGCAGCACTCGACCCGTCCATTGATGATCGCACCGGCCCTCACGTATCCCTCGGCCAACGTGCGCTGGCCAGCGGTGTCGTTGATCGAGAAGACCTCGCCCGGCAGAAGCATCGCTCCGCGCACCTCGTCAGCGAGCAGCTGAATGTTCGTGACTCGGCTCTGGCAGCATGGGTGATAGGTCGTGAACGACGAGACCTCTCCGAATGGACCCATCGCTTCGGCCATTTCGGTGGTGAGCTCAGCTTCCTCCCCGTCTGTCATCACAAGTGTGGCCGTGCCCGATGTGAGCGCCGCCCTTGTGACAAGCTCGGGGATCGCCTCGACGTCGACCATCTTTCCTCGAACCGACGGCACAACGGATAGTTGCTTCGTCTCGTCATCGAACGAGAAGGTCGCTTCGGTTGGCGGAATGGCGAACGCATCGATCGACTGCAGAGCAATCTCCGTGATTACCTCCTCGTCCAGCCACACCTCAACGGTGGCAGGAGAGTTGACGACGACTTCCGACCGGAGCGCAGACGCGAGGCCAGCCGGCGTAATCACCATCGTTCGGGTGTCTCCCGTTCGTCTGAGGGTGACCTTGTCGCCGATGAGTGCGTTGGCTTCCGCAACAGCAACATCGACGTCACCTTTGGAGACCAGCGGCTGAAGTGGAGCGAGTGGGAGCTCGACGGGTGAGCGGTCCTCCGAGAGGATTCGCTCGGCAATGAGGGGCAATGCGGCTTGAGTGTCGATGAGCAGACCCGCCTGCGGGTACTCAGGGATCGCCTCGCCGTTCTCGACGCGCACTGCGCCTTCGTAGGCAGGCTTATTGACGTGTGTGGTCGTCCACTCATTGAGAAGCTCGATCATCGCTTCCTCGTCGTAGGTGATTGGAATCTCAATCGACTTGGAAGAGACCCATGTGCCTGCCCAAGAACCGATGTTGCTGAAGAAGCCTGAGTGGCGTCTGGCCGAAAGGGCTTCCTGTGCAACTGCTTCCTCGTCGATCGACATGCCGACCGACTCGGGATCGAGCTCCACGGTCTTGCCGTCAACGATCACAGTGATCGGCTGGCTCGCAAGGTTCGATTCGTAGGACGCTATTGCTTGGGTTGTCGCTTCGGTGTCGAGACGCGAGATGTCGACGCCCGCAGCCGACACATTCCGGCTGACGTGGTCGGATGCAATGACCTCGTCGTGGACGTATCCAGCACCGACGAAGAGAACCGCTGTGAGCGGAATTCCAACGATTGCAGCGATGATGTAAAGGCGCATTGCTCTCCGGTGCCTCGCGCGGTCCTGCGAGTGTATGTACGACTATCGGTAAGCAATGGGAATTGCGTAAGTGGTTGTCACGCTTCGGGGCAGATCGACGCTGCTCGTGCCGCCCTTTCGGGTGTCAGCTGAGCTCTTTTTCGGGAGTCATCATCTCCCAGAACTCGATCTCGCTGCTGATCGCAATCTCGCCAAGCTGTGCAGCAACATCGCCGAGTCCCTCGACCTTGACCCTGTCCTCGCGGTACGGGCTGAGCAGCGAGTCGTCCGTCCACTCCATGACAACCGTGTTCTTCTCGCCCGGGGTCGTGCCACTATTGAAGTAGACCGTGCTGGCGTTTCGGGTACCCGCTGCTTCATAAGCCTGCCCGATCTTGTTGATCAGATCGGCAGCCTTTCGTGCCTCACCTGGCTTCACGGTGTAGATACGACGTACGAGATACATGGATGTTCCTTTCGGGCGTCTGCGCAGAGACGGTAGCGGTGTTCAGGAGCGGTAGTCGTGGTGGAGGTCAAGGACGAATCCCCACGCACGATCAAAGTACGCCATGTAGTCGTCCCACTCGTCACCGTCGAGGAAGCCTGTGTGTACGAGACGAACATCGGTGCCGGTTTCTGCCTCCGTGAAAGTGATCACCACCCAGGTGTTCTGGGTGCGCAGGGGTAGGTGTGGGGGAGCGTTCCATGTGAACGAGATCATCTCGCCGGGTACGTAGCCGAGATAGCGGCAACCTTCGCTTCCTTGCAGACCGGGCTCAGCGTCGGGATCGAAGTAGAGCTCAAATGGGCCACCGACCCGCAGATCGATATTGGATCCTGAAACATTCCACCATGCGGTGAGCCCAGCTTGGGAAGCCCAGTCACTCCAGGCCGTGGGCGGGTCGGTTGCGAGCGTTGTGGTCTTGACGAGCGAACGAACACCCGGTCCGCTTGCAGGGATGGTCGAAAGATCAAGATTGTCGTGGTCCATGGCGGACGACCCTAGCGGTAGGGCTTGTACCGAAGCCCGGTCTACCGATCGCAGGCGATACCCTCGGCTCATGGCTTGGCTCTGTCGAAAGTATCTTGAATGGACAGGGTGGTCGCTGGTCGGCCAGCTTCCTCCGGACGAACCGAAGCTGCTGCTGATCGCTGCGCCCCACACATCGAACTGGGACTTCCCGATCTTTCTCGGAGTCCTGAACCATCTCCAGATTCGGCTCCGGTTCCTTGCGAAATCAGGTCTGTTCAAGGGGCCGTTCGGAACCTTCCTGCGCAGAATCGGTGGCATCCCGGTGGATCGATCAAATGCCGCATCGATCGTTGACTCTGCGGTTGCCGCATTCAGCGAGGCTGACGAGATGATCCTGCTCCTCGCACCGGAAGGCACCAGGGCCGCTATGCCAGGTTGGAAAACCGGATTCTGGAGAATTGCTGAAGCCGCGGATGTCCCGATCGTGTTTGCCTTCGTCGACGGTGCGACGAAGACCTCCGGTCTCGGACCTGCCTACCGAATCGATGGCGACGTCGACGGGTTCATGAAGCATGCTGCGGCGTTCTACGAGGACAAGAACGGAATCAAGCCGGAGAACATCAGCCCGGTGGTCCTGCGCCACTGATCGTCGCAATCCCCGAATCCGTCCGGGTCCCGTGTAGTATCGAACGTATGTTCGACACAGCGCACGCACCGGCATATCTGGAGGGCCTCAACCCCGAGCAGGTAGACGCCGTGGTCCACGAAGACGGGCCACTGTTGGTGATCGCAGGCGCCGGGACGGGGAAGACTCGAACCCTTGCAGCCAGGGTGGCACACCTCATCGAAACAGGAACGGCACCGGATCGCATCCTGCTGCTGACGTTCACCCGGCGCGCCGCTGCAGAAATGCTGCGCAGAGCTGACGCATCTATCGGTGGTCCGGCTGCCTCGGCAGTGTGGGGCGGAACCTTCCATGCAACATCGAACCGGCTTCTCAGGCGATTCGGAACTGCCGTTGGCGTCGAGGAGTCGTTCACGGTGATGGATCGATCCGACACGGAGTCTCTGTTTGGGATCCTGCGAACCGAGCACGGATTCGCAAAGTCGAAGACCCGGTTTCCGCGCAAGGAGACGATTGCCTCGATCTACTCGCGGGTTGCCAATGCGCAGACGCTGTTGCAGGAGACACTCGACACGAGATTCCCGTGGTGCAGCGATCACGCCGAGGCGCTCAAGACCCTCTTTGTCGACTACGCCGCTCGGAAGAAGGCACAGAGCGTGCTCGACTACGACGACTTGCTCTTGTACTGGCGGGCGCTACTCCGATCTGACGCAGGAGATGCGGTCCGCAGTTTGTTTGACCATGTTCTTGTCGATGAGTACCAGGACACAAACCACATTCAGTCCGACATCTTGCGTGACCTCTGTGGCATCGATGGCAACCTGACCGTTGTTGGCGACGATGCGCAGTCCATTTATTCGTTTCGGGCGGCTCGGATCGAGAACATTCTGGGATTCGTCGATGCGTACCCATCGGCAACATCGATCTCGCTCGAACGGAACTACCGATCCACACCAGAGGTGCTTCATGCGTCGAACGCAGTGATTGCCGCATCGGAAACAGCCTTTCCCAAGCAACTGTGGACTGAGCGACCGCCGGGCCCAGACCCGCAACTCGTGACCTGCTACGACGAAGCGTCCCAGGCAGACTGGGTATGTGACAGGGTGCTCGCCCTTCGCGAGTCAGGCATCGACCTTCGTGATCAAGCGGTGCTGTTCCGAACCGGTCATCACTCGAGCGGTCTCGAGCTCGAGCTGAGTCGTCGTCAGATTCCGTTTGTGAAGTTCGGTGGACTGACGTTCCTCGAGTCGGCGCACGTCAAGGACCTGCTTGCGATGTTGCGCATTCTTGATAATCCGAAGGACGAACTGGCATGGAATCGCATGTTGCTGATGCTTCCAGGCGTCGGTCCGGCGACGGCTGCCAAGTTCATGGATCATCTCGCCGAGGTTGCGGGGTCCGCAGATATCGATGTGCTCGATGCGTTCCTGAGGTACGACGTGCCGGCATCTCTTGAGACGCGCGAAGTACTCGGACTGTTGAGAACGGCTCTTGCCGACGCCAGAGGCTCGGGGACCGAGCCAGCGCCTTCCGCACAAGTTGAGGGACTCCTGCGATTCTGTGCTGCGGTGTTCGAGCGAAACTACGACGATGCAGAGGCGAGACTTGCCGACATTGAGCACCTTGCCTCGCTTGCTGCCGACTATGAAACGCGTGGCCGCTTCCTCACAGACATCACCCTGGATCCACCAGCGAGTACCTCGTCATTCGCTGATGCGCCGCACCTGGATGACGACTACCTCATCCTGTCGACCATTCACTCTGCCAAGGGAGGGGAGTGGAAAGCGGTGACTTTGATCCACGCTGCCGATGGCAACATGCCTTCCGATATGGCTCTTTCTGAACCAGGAGGGCTGGAGGAGGAACGACGGCTGATGTACGTCGCCCTGACGAGAGCGAAGGACCATCTCGCGGTGACCGTTCCCCAGCGGTTCTATCACCACCGGTTCTCCTCAAACGGGGCGCACTCGTATGCGCTCCCGAGCAGATTCCTGGACCCAGCATCCGCGCACTTCGAAGCGTCAGCGACTGGTGTGCCGGGCCATGTTGCTGAGCAGCAGTGGAGCGGCAACGGTCGGGACAGCGTGGTCGAGGATCTATCGAAGCTCTGGGAGTGACGAACGACGACGCTCAGCGTCGTCGCCTCCCTACAGAGCGAGGTTTCCCGTGCGGAACGGTTTGTCGAACACTTCGATTGTTCCAGGCCCGGCGGCGCGGTCGAGGAGTTGAAGCGCGGCATCGAGCACCTCTGTCTGACGTTCCACGTCGCCTGCTGCACCAAACGGTCTTCCCATTGGGAAGGGAGTCAAGAGGGTCCGAGGCAGCATCATCCGCCTCGCTACGTGCGCAAAGGCCTCGACCATCACGACCACTGTTGGGACGCCAGCTTCCTCCACGTATCGTGCAACGTGTCCGACCGACACGTGACATACCGGTCAGACCGGGACGAGCAGGAGGACGTCTGGCTCTTCCTCGTCGATTCGTTCTATCCAGCCGGGCAGCTCGTTCTTGAGCCTTCCCTGAGCCGTGGCCCCCGGGAATGAGAAGGAGTTGTCTGGCACACCGCCGATCCGTCCGTCCTGGGCAGCCTCTGCGAGGCGATCGACGGGGAATGCGACGTTCCGATCCCTTGAGATCGAAGTGATGTCGTATCCACCGTGGCGTACCCGGAGGTCGGCATCATCAATTGTGGAGGGCACCACCGAGAGCGTCGGCGTGTCCTTGAGGAAGTCGCTGATCCGGTCGATTGCCTGCTGCTGTGTCATCTCTGGCTCGCCGAAAGGCTCAGGGTCATCGCCGTCGACAAAGTGGCCGGTGGAGGTGAGCAGACCAATGCGGGAACCGGCTACCGGCATTGCGGTTGGCGTGAACGGACCGGTGTCATACACATGCATCGCTGGCGGCGCATCAGGGTCTGGCGCATACGCCTCGGCTTGGGCGTCGATCACCGTCTGGACAAGGATGTCGAGACGCCCCGTATCGAAGGCCTCGCCTAGTTCGTCAAGGATGGTTTGAAGGAAGTCCGCCGCCTCGTCATCCGATGCAGATTTGAAGAACTTGAAGTTCAGGTCGGTTCGGGTTCCATAGGAAAAAGACCTACGGAACTCCTCAAAAGTCTCACCAGGAGCCAGTTCGTCCATGCGCCAAGGCTAGGTGATCAGCTGCGGCTCCCCGAGCCCGCTACTCGTCGGAAGCCTGATCCGCGTTCTTGTCCTGCTTCTTCGCCTTCTTGGCTTCCTTCTTCGCTGCCATGCGTTGCTCATATGCCTCATGGCCCTCAATCGTGGACGAGTCAATCACTGCATAGTCGGTCGCATACGTCTGGACGAGCGCAGTGATCGTTGCGGCAACCGGTAACGCAAGCAGTGCCCCCGCGGCACCAAGTAACGAACCGCCGATGATCGCCGAGCCAAACGCCACCGCAGGATGAAGGTCCATGGTGTTGGCAGTCACCTTTGGCGAGAGCAGATAGTTCTCGATCTGCTGGTAGATCGTGACCGCGACGATCACCCAGACCGCCTTGACCGGGTCTTCCATCAGAGCGATAACGACCGGAACGATGCCTGCGAGGTACGTGCCGACACTCGGAACAAACTGGCTGACCAGACCGACCCACAATGCCATTGCAAGGGCATACGGGAGATCGAGGATCATGAAGATGACGAAGTGGAAGGCCGCCGATGCCGCTGCAAGCACCAGCCTTGAGTAGACGTAGCCACCGACCTTTTGGATCGTGATGGTGAAGAAGGTATCGACGTAGCCCTGCTTCACAGGCGGCAGGTTCTTCAGAAGTGTGTTCCGCAGTTTCGGAAGGTCAGCGAGGATGTAGAAGACGAACAGGCCGATGGTGAGGCCTCTGAACACGAGCCCAAGAATCGAAGATGTGAATCCGAGCACCCCAGAGAGCGCTGTCTCGGCGCCAGCTCGAACGACTGCGTCGTAGCCGCCGAGTTCCTCAATGATCCCATCGACTGAGTAGTTCGCATCGAAGGTTTCGTTGACCCAGTCGACGGTCTGCTGGACGTACACCGGTGCCTGGTCGACAAGCGCCACGATCTGGTCGACGAAGACCTGGGCTATGGCGAGAGCAAAAATGAGCACCATGATGATGCCGATCACGAGGGTGAGGGCGGTTGCAAGGCCCCTCTTCCACCCTCGCTTGTTCGACAGATAGTCGACGGCCGGGAGCATCGCAAAGGCGATGAAGAACGACAGGATCAGCGTGATGATGAAATCGACAGTGGAACTGAAGACCCAGCTCGCCCCCCAGAAGATGGCAAGACCGACGAGAAGTGCGATCCCCATCCGTGGCAACCAGATCGAATACCAGGTCGGTTCGGGGGTTTCGTCTGCGCGAACAGGTGCTTCGGCGGTCATCGTGCTCCTTCCGATGCCGCTGTGATACCACGCTTGCATGCCACGATCGCGGCAATCGGCCCATTGCTATAGGCGCTTCAGCTGTCTCGGCTCAGCCTCTGCGGGCCATCCAGCTCGCCGCGTGGTCAAGTGTTCGTTGTGAGGCGTCCTGCCATTCGACGACTGCCGGCCACACGTGAACCATCTCCGGCTCGATCACGAGTTCGCAGTCGACTCCGTCGCGAACAGCGTTCTCTGCCAGTGTGATGCTGTCGCCAAGAAGCATTTCGGCACCTCCTGCGAAGACAAGCGTTGGGGGAAGGCCGGTGAGATCGGCATGGATTGGTGACGCTTCAGGGTCCCGGATGTCCTCCTCGTCCGCATACCAGTTGTTCGTTTCGCTCAGCTGTGCGAGGGGCAGATAGTCGGTGGATGCGTTCGATCTGATTGTGTAGCTCGTGTGCTCGAGGTCGAGATATGGAGAGAACAACATTGCACCTGCCGGCAAAGGGAGCCCCTCTTCCCGCAGCCGGTGCATAAGTGCGATCGATAACCCGCCCCCCGCAGAGTCGCCAGCAACGACGATCGATTCAGGCTGAACGCCGCGTGCGATTAGTGCCTCGTATGCCTTCTGTGCATCGTTCACTGCTGCGGGAAACCGGTGTTGCGGCGCAAGGCGATACTGCGAGGCGACCGCGTTGGCTCCGGTGGCATGCACCAGCCGTGCAACGAACTGCCGATGCGTGCCGGGATTCCCGAACACGTACCCGCCACCATGGAAGTACAGGATTGTGCGGTCGGTCTGGTGGGCCTCGACTGGCGTATACCGATCTGCCTTGACACCACCGATGCGAACCCTCCGAAGCGAGACCTTGCCCCGAAGTTGCAACGGAATCGGCGCCTGGATCAGGAGACCGATTTTGAGCAGGACAGGGTCGTCTCGGTACGTGGCCGCGTTTGCGATAACCGCCCGTGCTGATGCGACGGCCCACTCTGTTCGCCACGACCACGACGGGAGCGTGGCGCCAAGGAGCAATCTGCGAATCGTGATCTTCATCACGGCTACTGCCGCGGCAAAGCTGATGATCACGAGATGGGTCAGGGAGGACATCATGGTCGGTTGCCAGCGATCGTCAGCTGCGCGCCTTTCCAAGGAGGCGGAGGATCTCGATGTACATCCACACCAAGGTGACCATCAACCCGAATGCGCCGTACCACTCGAGGTGCTTTGGCGCTCTCGCCTTGACCCCACGTTCGATCATGTCGAAGTCGAGCATCAGGTTGAAGGCGGCCACGCCAACGACGAAGACGCTAAACAGGATGCCAACGGGGCCAGAGTCCCAGATGAGCGGGATGCTGACGCCAAAGAGTGCCATGACGAAGCTTGCGAGATAGAACACTGCGATACCGAGGGTGGCGCCGACGATGACACCTCTCGTTCGATTCGTAACCTTGATGGTTCGGGTGACGAACAGAATCAACATCACGACGAAGACGGCTGCGGTTGCGAGGAGCGCCTGGATCACGATCCCCTCGAACTCTGCGTCATATATGTGGCTGATCGTTCCCACGGCGACACCCATGGTGAGTGCGTAGAGCGGACCGGTGATGATGGCGAGTCTCGGATTGAATGCGGTGACGATCGCTAGGACGAGAACGCCCAACGACAAGAAGATCCACCACACGGGCAGCCCACCTTCACCCGTTGCCGGATCGACAAGGTTCCAGCCCCAAGCTCCTGCCCCAAGCACGAGAAGAAGGAGGAATCCGGTCTTGGCGCTTGTGCCCCCGATGGTCATCGAGTCGCCATCGGATGTGACGATTGGAGGTGCTCCGGTCGTCAGAGCCGCGTCTGCCTCCGTTACGGGAGGGAGCTCGCCGAACTCTTTGCTGAGCGCTGGATTGGCCATCAACTGTCTCCTTGTTCCTGCAGATGGTATTGGGATTCGGGAAGAGAGTCCCAGAAACCGATGCATGGGGAGTCGGCCGTGTCTAGCCTCGCGAATATGGCCGAAGCAGACGGTGCGAACGCACCGGAGATATCCGTCAGCGACGGAGTCATAGCCCTCCTTGAATCTGATGTTTCAAGCGATCGCAAGGAGATGCTCGGTCCGTTCTCGGAGATGTACCTCAGGCGGCTTCCTGACGCCGAAGTCCCTGATCTCACCCCGACTGAGCTTCTTGCTGAGATCCAGGATCTGCTCAACTTCGTCGACGAACGCGGCAATGACGAACGAGCCATCCGGATCTTTCAGCCCACGACTGAGCGCTGCGGCTACGAAACGCCTGGATCCGTCGTTCAGGTTGTGACGGATGATGGGCCGTTTCTTGTCGACTCTCTGACGGCCGTGGTGCTTCGATCTGGCCACGATGTCGTGCGGCATCTTCATCCGGTCGTCGGTACCGAACGAGCCGCAGATGGCTCCCTTGAAGCGATTGTCCGCGCACGTGGTGCGCCGCGGCGTGAGTCCGTCCAGCACTTCGAGCTTGCGGACGAACTGACCGAGACCGAGGCAATAGAACTGATCGAAGCCATCAACGGTGTGCTCGACGACGTTGCTGCAGCGGTGTCCGACTTCCAGCCGCTCCGTGCAACCGTTCAAAAGATGATCGACGGCGCCAAGGAAGGCGTGCACCACTACGAGTATGAGGAAGTATCAGAGGCGGTCTCGTTCCTCGAGTGGCTTCTCGATGACAACTTCGTGTTCCTCGGGTACCGGCTGTACACGATCGGAGACAGCGAGGACGGAATCCGCGTCAGCGCCGACTTCGGCTCGGGCCTCGGGATTCTTTCGCTCAACGGTGAGGAACCGAACTCGGCGCTGCTGGCGGAGCTCCCGACCTACCTCCAGGAACGATACGAGGGGGGTGATCTCCTTGTTATCACCAAGACGAACCGTCACTCGACAGTGCACCGGGATGCACGCATGGACTACATCGGGCTTCGCCGACTCGACGAGAACGGGCGCATGGTCGCGGAGATGCGACTCCTTGGATTGTTCACCTCGAAGGCATACATGGCTCCGGCCGCGGAGACGCCAGTCCTTCGGCGGAAACTGAACCAAGTACTCAGCGATCAGGATGTCATCGAGGGTTCTCACGACTTCAAATCGCTGGTCCAGATCTTTGAGACGTTCCCCAAGGACGATCTCTTTGCGATGAAGGTGCCGCCACTCAGCGAGATGCTCGGAGAGCTCGTGGAGACGGAGGAGTCGTCTGCGGTTCGTCTCTTCGTACGACGCGACGCTCTCAACCGATTCGTCTCGGTCCTTGTGACGATCCCGCGTGATCGATTCAATGCCGATCTTCGAAAGAACCTTCAGGAGATGTTGCTCGAGGCCTTTGGTGGGAGCGCGATCGACTATCGGCTGGCACTTGGAGAGTCAGGCGACGCCCGTCTCCACTTCTCGGTGTGGGTCGAGGAGGGTGCACCGCTCGACGTGGATGTCGCCGAGCTCGAGCGGACCGTTGTTGCGATGGCCCGAAACTGGGACGACCGGGTGATCGAGGACCTTGCGAAGCTCGTCCCTGAGGTCGAAGCACGGCGTCTTGGCGAACGGTGGACGGTCTTCTTCCCCGAGTACTACAAGAACTCAACCGGTCTTGAAGTGGCAGCAGGTGATGTGCTCCACATCAATTCGCTCATGGAAAGCGACAGCGAGATCCGTGTGGGTCTGCAGAACGAGACCTCATCGATCAACTCACCGAACCTGGATCTCCTCACCCGGATCACTGTGTATCGAGAATCGGGCAAGCTCAACCTGTCCGACATGATGCCCTTGCTCGAGGATCTCGGACTGGTGGTCGTTGAGGAAGTCCCCACGCGATTGACAAATGAGCAAGGCACGTTCGTCCACGACTTCGGTGTGTTGACCGATGAACGCACGCAACTTGATGTCGAAAGAGTTGGTGCCCGTATCGCCGCTTCGATTGAGGGAGTGCTCACAGGCGAGTCCGAGTCTGACTCTCTTCACCGATTGCTTGTTTCGAGTGATCTATCGCACGACGAGATCAAGATCCTGCGGGCGTACAGGTCCTACTGGCGGCTGGTCACCCCATCCTTCTCCATTGGCTACGTCGACGACGCTCTGACATCACATCCCGATCTTGCCGAGGCCCTCGTTCGTCTGTTTGAGGCACGCTTCTCGCAGGAGTCGAACGGTGCCGCCGAAAAGAAGCTCGATCGTGCGATCCGCAAAGGGTTGAACAAGGTGGCGTCACTCGACGAGGACAGGATCATTCGGGGATTCCACGGACTCATAAAGGCGACGGTGCGCACGAACATGCACATCGAGGGCCGATCTGCCCTGTCTCTGAAGTTCATCTCGAGCAGGGTTCCCGACATGCCAGAGCCAACGCCGGAGTTCGAGATCTATGTGTACAGCCGGGGAGTGGAAGGGGTGCACCTCCGAGGGGGCGAAGTAGCCCGCGGAGGCATCCGGTGGTCTGACCGGCGCGAGGACTATCGAACCGAAGTGCTCGGCTTGATGAAGGCACAAATGACCAAGAACGTCGTAATCGTGCCAACGGGAGCAAAAGGTGGCTTCGTCGTCAAGCAGTCAGCAACCCCGCTGAAACCGACATATGACGAAGTGCGCGATGCCTACAAGGTGTTCATCCGGGGTCTGCTCGATGTTTCGGACAACCGCATCGGGGACGAGATTGTGCCGCCAGCCGGTGTGGTGAGACACGATGGCGACGATCCGTACCTCGTGGTCGCGGCGGACAAGGGAACGGCGTCCTTTTCGGACACCGCAAACGAGCTGTCGGAGGAATACGGATTCTGGCTCGACGATGCCTTTGCCTCTGGAGGATCTGCTGGATACGACCACAAGGCGCTCGGGATCACGGCGCGTGGTGCGTGGGAATCAGTACGGCGCCACTTTCTGGACTTCGGCATCGATGTCAATACGGATGAGTTGACAGCGGTCGGCGTCGGGGATATGTCTGGCGACGTGTTCGGCAATGGCATGCTGCTGTCCAAGCATCTGAGGGTGGTCGCCGCGTTCGATCATCGGCACATCTTCATCGACCCCGAACCGGACGCAGCTTCATCGTGGACGGAACGAAAACGGCTGTTCGACACTCCACGGTCATCCTGGGATGACTACGACCGTTCGCTCATTTCCGAAGGTGGTGGTGTGTTCCCTCGCACTGCCAAGCAGGTGACGCTGACGCCGCAAATGAGGGAGGCACTCGGTACTGATGCGGAGACTGCGACGCCCAACGAGTTGATCCGATCCGTGCTCCGGTCGCCCGTCGACCTGCTCTGGAACGGAGGCATCGGGACCTACGTCAAGGCTCGAAGGGAAACCCACGGGGAGGTGCAGGACCGATCGAACGATGCAGTGCGAGTGAATGCAAGGGATCTTCGCTGCCGGGTTGTTGGCGAAGGAGGCAACCTCGGTTTCACGCAGCGGGGCCGCATCGAGTTCGACAGGCACGGTGGCCGTATTTTCGCCGATTTCATCGACAACTCCGGCGGTGTCAACGCATCCGACCGTGAGGTCAACCTGAAGATTCTTCTTCGGACGGCCGAGGAGGCCGGCGACATCACCCGATCCGAGAGGGACGAGATCATCGAATCAGTGTCGGATGACGTCGTGGAGCGGATTCTCTATGACAACTTCCTTCAGGCACAGATCATCACCCAAGAGGCGGCGACCTCGTCGAGGCAAGTTGAGTTCTACTCGGATTTGATGGACAGGCTTGAGCGTGACGGTGTCCTGAATCGGGAGATCGAGTTCCTGCCGGGCACCGAGGAGATGGCACAGCGTTCGCGTGAGGGCCGAGGTATGTCGCGCCCAGAGATTTCGGTCCTGCTTGCGTACGCAAAGATGAGCCTGACCCAGCACCTCAGCGTGTCACACCTCCCCGACGATCCTCACTTCATCGACGGTCTGCTCGAGTACTTCCCCGACCCGATAGTCGAACGGTTCAAGGAGCGCATTCTTCAGCATCCGCTGCGCAGGGAGTTGGTGTCGACGATCGTCGCCAACCAAGTCCTCAATTCGCAGGGGAGCACCTACTACTCGACGATGCGATCGCTTACGGGCGCGTCGGCGGCCGCGATAGTTCGGGCGTATCGGATAGCCAGGGTCGTGACGGATGCTCAGACCCGCTGGACCGATGTCGAGGCGCTTGGGAACACCGTCGACTCTGAGACGACGCGGGTCATGCTGAGAGACATCGATCGGTTGGTGAACCTCGTATCCCGCTGGTATCTCATTCGCCCATCGGAGCGGTCGATCGACGAGGAGATCGCGATCGCAGCCCCCGATTTCGCACGGCTCGCGGAGGGCCTGCCACTTGTCGAGGTTGCCGGGTGGCGAGAGCCGTATGAGAAAGTGGCCGAGGAGCTCGAGGAGCGTGGAGTTCCTGCGGATCTCGCACAGCGCCATGCGTTTCAACGCGCCCTTCGGAGAGGCCCGGACATCGTTGATCTTGCACACATCTACGACATCGATGCGCTCGAAGTTGCTGGCATCTACACGAATGCAACACAGCGCCTGTACATCGAGTGGCTCGAGCGCCAGATTCGACGCCTGCAAGCCCCGACATCGTTTGACAGGCTCGCAGTTGAGTCCATTATCGATGATCTGCAGTGGCTCAAACGGGATGTCGTGGCGATGCTCCTCGATGAGCACAAAGGGTCGGTTGACGCCTACTTCGAGTCGTGGGACCGCACCCAACCGCGGCTCCAGCGCTGGCACCAGTGGATTAGCCGTGACGGTATCCAGGACGTGTCAACTGGGTTGATCGCGACACGGAGGCTCCGCCAGATCCTCCTCGCCTGAGTCCCGCTGCGCATCAAACGGGACACTCTCGTCGACGACACCGGTGGGCAAACGAACGTTCGTTTGGTATGCTCCGGACCGACGAAAGGACGCCACTGTGGATGCGGACCCGGGTGAAGCGCGTTTTGACGCCCTGATAGAGGCAGATCAGAAGATCGAGCCAAGAGACTGGATGCCAGACGGGTACCGAGCCACGCTGGTGCGGCAGATGGCCCAGCATGCGCACAGCGAGATCATTGGCATGCAGCCAGAGGCCAATTGGATCACCAGGGCACCGACATTGCTACGAAAAGCAATTCTGATGGCGAAGGTGCAGGACGAAGCAGGGCACGGGCTCTACCTCTACTCAGCGACCGAAACGCTTGGCGTTTCACGTGACGAACTGCAGGAGCTCCTTCACAGCGGGAAGCAGAAGTACTCCTCGATCTTCAACTATCCGACACTGAGCTGGGCCGACATGGGAGCCGTTGGCTGGCTTGTCGACGGTGCGGCGATCGTCAACCAGATCGTGCTGCAAGGTACGTCCTATGGCCCCTACGCGCGAGCGATGGTCAAGATCTGCAAGGAGGAGAGCTTCCACGCACGACAGGGATACTCGATCATGATGGCGCTCGTCGACGGCTCGGATGAGCAAAGGGCCATGGCGCAGGACTCCCTTGATCGGTGGTGGTGGCCAGCCCTCATGATGTTTGGCCCCCACGACTCGGATTCCCCGAACACCGAGCAGTCCATGGCCTGGAAGGTCAAGCGCATTTCGAACGACGATCTGCGTCAGATGTTCATCGATCAAACCGTGCCGCAAGCGCACTATCTGGGGCTGACGATCCCTGATCCGGAGCTGGCCTTCGATGAGGCTTCGGGGCACTGGTCTATCGGTGCGATCGATTGGGATGAGTTTTGGGCAACGGTGAAGGGCGACGGACCCCTCAATCGGGAGCGGATCGCACACAAACAGAAGGCATGGGACGACGGCGCCTGGGTGCGCGAAGCCGCTACCGCCTATGCCAACAAGCATCGGCGCCTCGAGCAGTCGGCGTAGAAGG
>JBPCTY010000027.1:0-9828 GCA_051011415.1 Acidimicrobiia bacterium | reverse complement strand
TTCAGCCGCTTTGTCATCCCGTTTGAAGTTGTATCGATCGTGCTCCTCGCAGCCCTGATCGGTGGAATCACCCTCGCTCGCAAGGACGATGAGGGGTCAACCTCATGACGATCGTCCAGTTTGCGCTCCTCGGCACCGCCCTCTTTTCGATAGGGCTCTATGGCGTGATCACCCGCAAGAATGCGGTGCTCGTCCTTGCGTCCGTTGAGCTGATGCTGGCGGCGGTGAACATCAACCTTGTCGCATTCGATGTCTACCTCCAGGACGCATTGCACGCTGGCCAGATCTTTTCGCTGTTCATCATCGCGCTTGCGGCTGCCGAGGTCGGGATTGGCATTGCGATCATCCTGATGATCTACCGCAACAGGCAGTCGGCCGATGTTGACTCGCTGAATGCGATGCGGGGCTAACGATGTCTGCACTCTCCGCATTCGCCACGAGCCTGATTGTTGCCGCCGAGGACGGCGGACACAGCGCGGAGGAACTCGTCCCTGGCATCACAAGCGGACCGATCGTCGAGTACGCCTGGTTGATCGTCGTGGTCCCGATCGTGACCTCGTTCCTGATTGCGTTCTTCGGCAAGAAGTCACCGTTCCACGGGTGGCTCATGGCATGGCTGGCCATTGGATTTGTCATGGTCTACGGCACGGTGCTGTTCGTCCTCAACGCAACCCAAGGTGTCGTCTACTACGGCCAGATCGAGATAGCCAAGATCGGCTCGTACTCGCTCGAGTGGGGCATGTCGGTCGACGGGCTGTCGATCATGATGTACTTCCTCGTTGGCGTCGTTGGATTCCTCGTCTTCACGTACGCAAAGAGCTACATGGAAGGAGACGTCCGCTTCACGTGGTTCTTTGTTTCCTTCACGCTGTTTGCCGGCGGCATGCTTGTGCTCGTTGCTGCACCAAACCTCCTCCAGCTGATCGTCGGCTGGGAACTGGTCGGCGTTGCTTCGTATCTCCTCATCGGGCACTACTGGGAGGATTACGCAAACGTCGATGCAGCCAACAAGGCGTTCATGGTGAACAAGGTCGCAGATGCTGGCCTGTTCCTCGGTGCGATCATCATGACGGTCTCGGCTGGTTCGTTCCGTTTCAACGACATCATCGACATCGTTGGTGAGGACGACGCAAGCAGCCCCCTCGCAAAGGTGGCGTTCTGGGCCGGACTCTTGATCTTCATCGGTGCGATGGGCAAGTCTGCCCAGTTCCCACTGCACGTGTGGTTGCCAGACGCCATGGCTGGACCGACCCCTGTGTCGGCATTGATGCACGCAGCGACCATGGTCACAGCTGGCGTGTATCTCCTTGGTCGACTGTTCCCGTTCTATCTCAGCCCGACGTTCGGAGGCGATGTTCGTGACATCATCATCGTCATTGGAGGCCTCACCCTGTTCCTCATGGGCTTCCTTGCGATTGTCCAGGACGACATCAAGAAGGTGCTTGCGTACTCAACCGTGAGCCAGCTCGGCTACATGGTTGCGGCAATGGGTGCAGGTGCGTACACGGCTGGGTTGTTCCACCTCTTCACGCATGCCTTCTTCAAAGCGCTGCTGTTCCTCGGCGCTGGCTCCGTGATTCACGCAGTCCACAGCAACAACATGTCAGACATGGGTGGTCTCCGGAAGTACATGCCGCGCACATTCTGGACCTTCCTTATCGGCACCGCTGCACTCGTGGGTCTGTTCCCATTCGCCGGCTTCTTCTCCAAGGACGAGATTCTCGCCTCGATCAAATACTCGGGTGAAAACGGGCAGGACGTTGCAAACTTCATCCTCGTGCTCGGCATCGTCGGTGCGTTCATCACAGCGTTCTATATGACCCGTGCCGTGGCATTGACCTTCTACGGAAAGTACAAGGGCTCTGCACATCCACACGAGTCGCCTGCCTTGATGACCCTTCCGCTGCTTGGACTCTCATTCTTTGCGATCACGGCGGGCTGGGTCAACATCCCCGGCGTGTACACGGGCTTCACAGAGTGGGTCGCCAACCGCGTACCTCTCACCGGGCTCGGGGATCACCACCCCGAGAGCTTCGATTGGGCTCTGATCCTCATCGTGACGCCTCTTGCGTTCCTTGCGATCGGGATCGGCTGGTGGCTGTACGGCAAGGACGAGGACACGCAGGCCGAGCGTGACACGTTCAGCATTCCGATTCTCTGGCCTCTTTTCGAGAATCTCTATTACATCGATGATTTCTACACGGCAGCAATCGTGCGACCGACCATGGGTCCGATCGCACGCGCTGTTTTGTGGTTCGACATGAACGTTGTTGACGTTGTCGTCAACTCCGTTGGTGGCGGTTCCCTGAAGCTCGCGGAAGGCGTCCGTATCACGGACGAGAACGTGGTTGATGGGGTGTACAACGCAACCGGTGCTGCCACCGGTGCGTCCGGAAGCGTGCTGCGGAGGACCTTTACCGGTCGTATCCAGCAGTACGTGGCGTTCAGTCTTGTCGGCGTAATTGCGATCGCCGTGCTGTTCATCATTCTGTAGGAGGAGCGATACAGATGGATTGGTTCGAAAACGGTTGGGGCTTGAGCCTGATCGTCTTTCTGCCTGCCATCGGCGCATTGGTGCTACTCGCCATACCGAAGGCGCAAGAGACGGCCATTAAATGGACCGCTCTTGCCTTCAGTTTGGTGACGCTTGCACTTGGCGTCGTCTTGGCGGTGCAGTTCGATTACTCAAGCGCTGACACGTACCAATTTGGTACGTCGATCGACACGCCGTGGATTGAGGCCATAAACAGCCACTTCCACATCGCCGTGGACGGGATCTCGCTGCCCCTTGTGGTGCTAGCGACGATCATCACCGTGCTCGTCATTGTTTACTCGTGGAACCACTGGCCCGAGCCACACAACCCAAAGCTCCTCCTGGTGTTTGTGCTCATCTTGGCCACCGGTATGACGGGTACGTTCGTAGCACTCGACTTGGTCCTGTTCTTCCTCTTCTTCGAGGTCGTACTCCTGCCGATGTATTTCATGATCGGTGTCTGGGGCGATCGCGGTATCCGCGAAGTCCCCGTGTTTGGGTGGAAGATCGAGATGCGGCTCTACGCATCCCTGAAGTTCTTCGTGTTCACCCTTGCAGGCTCCGCATTCATGCTGCTTGGCTTCATCGCCCTGTACTTCCGTAGCGGCGACACGCTCGGATACAACTCGTGGTCGATGGTCGAGCTGAGCGAGATTGGTGCAGCCGGTGCCTTCACCGGAACATTCGCACTCCTCGTGTTCCTTGGCCTGTTCCTCGGGTTCGCTGTGAAGGTGCCGATGTGGCCGCTACACACGTGGCTGCCCGATGCGCATACCGCAGCGCCGACGATCGGTTCGGTGATCCTTGCGGCAATCCTGTTGAAGCTCGGAACGTATGCCTTCATCCGCATCTCGTTGCCGATCCTTCCGGATGAAGCGATTCGATGGGCCCCTTGGATTGGGCTCCTGTCCGTTATTGGCATCATCTACGGATCGCTTGCATGTCTTGCGCAGACGGATATGAAACGTCTCATCGCATACTCGTCCGTGGGTCACATGGGATTCGTGATGCTCGGCATCGCCACCCTGACCGATGTCGGGATCAACGCAGCCATCATTGGAATGGTTGCGCACGGTCTCATCACGGGTCTGCTGTTCTTCATCGCAGGCTCGATGGCACACCGCTATCACACGAGGGACATGGGCCGCCTCGGTGGCAACATGGCGTTGATGCCGAAGATGGGTGTGCTGCTTGGTCTTGCAGCCATGGCGTCGCTCGGTCTCCCAGCCCTCGCTGGGTTCTGGGGCGAGTTCATGGCCTTGCTTGCATCCTTCGATCCGCTCGAAGCGATTGGCGAAACGGCTTTGTTCCGCGGCTTCATGGTCGTTGGTGCGATTGGAACGGTGCTCACCGCCGGCTACATGCTCTACATGTTGCGCAACGTCAACTTCGGTGAGCCATCCGAAGAATGGGCAGGCAAAGAGTTCCACGACGTTGAGGTTGCCGAGTGGATTGCATGGACACCCCTTGTGATCGGAACCCTTCTTATCGGGATCTTCCCCAAGATTGTCTTTGGTGCGACCAACGATGCCGTGATCGGCCTCGTGGAGAGGGCCTTCGGCGGCTGACGTGTTCACCCTCGACTACCACGCGCTAGCTCCCGAGCTGATTCTCGCGGCCACGGTCTTGTTGACCCTGGTGGTCGACATTGTCACGCGCAAGAAGTACCTCGCAGCGATAATCGGTGTGCTTGGACTCTTCGCAGCAGCCGTTCCGCTGCTGACGCTTGCGTTCTGCGACAGCCTCGATGTGTGCACAGCAACGGAAGCGAGCAGAGTGCTGTTCGATGGCTCGTACGTCATCGATAACTACGCATTGGTGCTCAAGGGCGTGTTCATCTTCGCCGGCTTCATCACATTGCTGCTGTCGATCGGGTATCTCGAGTCTGATCGCTATTACGAGGGCGAGTTCTACTTCTTGGTCGTGGCCTCGGTACTCGGTGGCGTCGTGATGGCATCGTCCAGGGACTTCGTCTCGATGATCGTTGCCCTCGAGCTGGTATCGGGTCCAGCGTTCATGCTTGCCGGTTGGCGGAAGGCTGACCCGAAGTCGAACGAGGCCGCACTCAAGTTCTTCATCATGGGTGTGGTCGCACTTGCCGTCACGTTGTTCGGTGTGTCGCTGATGTACGGACTGACGGGCACTCAGCAGTTCGACGAGCTTGCGGCTGTTGCCGCCGATGCATCCGAGCAGTATCCGCTGTTCAACCTTGCGGTGCTGTTCGTTGTGCTCGGATTCGGCTTCAAGGTGTCTGCGGTCCCGTTCCACTTCTGGACTCCGGACGTGTACGAGGGGTCTCCAACACCTGTGACCGCATGGCTGTCGGTCGGCTCAAAGGGTGCCGGCATGGTTGCGCTTCTGACCGTGTGTTATCTCGCTCTGCCGACGGTCACGGACATCTGGGGTCCGCTGATGTGGATCGTCGCCGCACTCTCGATGACGGTTGGAAACCTTGTCGCTATCAAGCAGACCAACATCATGCGTCTGCTCGGATACTCGTCGATCGCACAGGCAGGGTTCATGCTTGCGCCGTTCGGTGCGGCCGCCGCATCCGGTTCGGACGATCTGGCTGGCCCGTTCTACGCCACGATCACCTACTTCGTGATCTACGCAGTGATGAACCTTGGTGCATTCGGTACGGCGATCATCATTGGGCAACGCGTTGGTTCGTACGAGCTTGAGGACTGGGGCGGTCTGTACCGGTACGCGACCGGCCTCGCCCTTGCCCTCGCCGTGTTCTTCATGTCGCTCGCCGGTATTCCGCCGATGGCAGGGTGGTTTGCGAAGTTCGCGATGTTCCAATCGACCATCGGTGTCGGGAACTGGTGGGGCTACAGCATCGCAATCGTTGCTGCCATCAACGCTGTGATCGCCTTCGTGTACTACTCAAAGGTCATGAAGGCTGCATTCTTCGATCCGGTTCCGGACGGAGTCGACGAGGATCTACTTGCGGCGAAGGAGACCCCTGGACCGATTGGGTTCGCTGTTGGGCTCACCGCTGTCGGTGTGATCGTGCTAGGAATCTTCCCCGGCATCGCTGCAAACGTCGGCCAGTACTCAAGCGAGATCTTCGCCGCTCTCGGTCTCTGAGCCACTCGTGCGCAGAGCGCACAATCGGACTGGGTGATGGGGAAACCTACACTCGGACCTATGAAGAGGAGGCTTCTCGATCGGATCGCCGCGGAGGGGCCATTGCCCTTCGATGAGTACATGCAGATGTGTCTCTACGACGAGTCCGAAGGGTTCTTCTCAGCGGGCCGAGTACGTCCAGGGACCGTAGGCGACTTCGTCACCAGCCCCGAGGTGAGTTCTTGGTTTGGCAGTGCCATTGGCCGGTGGGCTGCCGAACGCGTGTCGGCGGACGGTGTGGTGGCTGAAATCGGGGCGGGGTCTGGTGCCCTGCTCGAGGGCGTCGCTCGTGAGGTCGCTGGCACGGGGAATGCGGTCTTTGCCGTAGAACTGTCCGCCTCGGCTCGCACCACGATTGCCGACAGGGTTCCCACGGCCACGTTGGTGGGATCGCTTGGCGACGTGCCAGCGACCGACGGGTCAGTCGTCATTGCCAACGAGGTGTTTGACAACATGCCGGCGCGACTGGTTTCCCGCAGAGACGGAGCGTGGCAAGAGCGGGTTGTGTCCTCCGACGGCGATGAGCTCGTGTGGTCTGAGCCTGTCGCCGACGATGTGCTTGCCGAGTGGTGCGATACGTACCTCGCTGCTGCGGTCGACGGCGCTGTGTACGCCGCTCAGATCGACATGACCGATTGGATAGCGAAGACCCTTTCGAGATCCTTGTGCTCTCTCCTCGCGATCGACTACGCAGCAGATACGAAGACGCTCGGCGCACGGCTCGCGCCTCAGGTGGTTCGGACTTTCCGCTCGCATCGGGAGGGATCGGACCCCCTTGCCGCACCCGGCGAGGCTGACCTGACCGTTGAAGTGAATAGCGATGTTGTGGCACGTGCGACAGCTCTTGCAGGGGCAACCTTGACTACATCAACACAGGCTGAGTTCCTCGAGCGTCTCGGGGCATCCGATGCGCTTGCAGCACTGGAGAACTCTGGATTCGAGAGTGCTCGATCCGGAGACGTGATGGCTCAGCTTGGTGCGAAGTCTGATGCGACGAACCTGCGTGCGTTGCTTGATCCGACGGGACTCGGTGGATTCACCGTCTTCGAAATACAATCGGGAACCTAGAAGGGCTGGCTGTGCGTCAGACGTGGACAAGACTCGAGGAGAAGACATGCGACGGCTGCTGGTTCTGCTCACCGCTGGTGCACTCATCCTTGCGGCATGTTCATCGGTTGAAGGGGCTGACGAAGAGAGCCTCCCGCTGAATTCCGATGCCGAGAAGCAGACGGAGCGCGAAGCAGTCGATAGCGACGAGCCTATCCCCGTCGAACCAAACGGAGGCATCGGTAACGGTGCGACCGGTGAAGAGCTCCCCGTCGTCTCACCAGATCTCAGCGGAGAGGTTGAAGCAGCCCTTGCCGATCTTCGGTCGAGGCTTGGCGACAACCGCCTCATCGAGATCGTCGTAGCCCACGAACTCACGTGGCCGAACGGCGCTCTCGGTTGCCCTGAACCCGATGTCTTGTACACAGAGGCACTTATCGATGGCTACCGGATCGAATTATCTGATGGCACGAACACGTACGGGTACCACGGTGCCGCTGGCGAACGGCCGTTCTTCTGTGAGAACCCACGCTGAGCAGCCACCGCAGGAATGACCCGAAAAATGGTCACAGCTGTTTAGCTCGTCCGTCGTACCATTGCGTCTCATCTCAGCCAGGAGAATCAGATGAAAACCCGATCAATAGGTGCGCTTGCGCTTGTACTGGGCTTGATCACTTCACTCATGATGGTGGTTGGCTCCGTTGCAGTTGCGCAGACGACAAACACTCAACTCGCGTTCGTCAATGGTGCGAGCGCAGACCCAGTGTCCGTCACTCTGAACGACGCCGAGGTCGCGACGGACCTTGCGTTCGCTACCGGCACCGCACCAGCGGTGTTTGAGTCAGGCGAGTACACAGTCGCATTCTCTGACGGATCAACTGTCAGTGACACGGTGCCACCGGCATCCGCATCGACTGTGGTCTCAGGCTTCGGCGAAGAAGGCGGAACTGCCAACTTCTACCCGGTCACTATTGAAGAGATTCCAGCCGACCAGGCCAAGGTTGTCGTGTGGAATGCTTCAACGGAGACGCAGACCATCAGTGTTGATGGATCCGATCCGATCGAAGTTGCCGCTGGCGAAGGCCTTGCGCCTCAGCTTGTGGCCGCGGGAGCAGAGGTTTCTGTCCAGGTCGGCGAGGTCACACGAAGCGTGACCGCAGCAGCCGACAACTACATCGACATGTTCGTTGTCTCGAACGGTGCAGCCGTCGATGTGGCATCTGTCGTGATCCCATCGATGCAGGCACTCGTTGACGCAGTTGGCCTGCCAACCGTCCCCGACGTGACCGGTCAGTCCGCTGCTGATGCAACGACCGCGCTGACGAATGCGGGCTACGTCGTCGGAGAGACACAGGAAGCAAGCGATGATGTCGAGGTCGGCCTCGTCATCCGGTCCGAACCAGCTGGTGGCACCGAATTGGCAACAGGCGAGACCGTAACGATCGTCGTATCGACAGGGCCAGGCACCGTTGCAGTTCCGGATGTCGTTGGATTGCCTGCTGCTGATGCAGCCAGCCAGGTTGAGGCAGCAGGCCTTACGTCGTCTGCCGTCGAGGAGCCAAGCGAGGACGTTGAAGCCGGTTTGGTGATTTCAACGAACCCAAGCGCTGGAACCGAAGTTGCGGCAGGAACCGAGGTCGTGATGAGCGTCTCGACCGGTCCCGGCGATGTTGAGGTCCCAGACTTCGTAGGCATGACTGTTGATGAGGCGCAGGCAGCCGCAGATGCTGCCGGTCTTTCGGTGACGTTCGTTGAGGATCCAGCTGATCCTGACCCAGACGGAATCGTCATCGAGCAGGACCCAGAAGCAGGTGCTGTGGTTCCCGCAGGATCCGAGGTCACGTTGCAGCTCAGCCCAGCAACGGAGGATCCTTGGACATCCATCAAGGTCGACCCAGACCGCTTGCTCACGGCTGGAGGGATCAACTTCCTTCCGGATTCCACATCTGAGGCGACTGTCCTCGGCACTGACATGATCGGTCGTGATGTAGTCGGTGAGAACGGTCACTGGCTCATCGAGATGGACATTTCATCTCTTGATGTGAACACAGAGTACGAAATGCTGATCACCGGAACCGGTGAGGACGGCGAACCGTATGAGCAGACCTTCACCATCCCACCTGCCGGTGAGACAACGGAGGAGCCAGTCGAGGAAGAGGGCCTCTCTCCTTGGTTCTGGGTAGTTGTTGGACTCCTCGTTGTTGCACTCATCGCACTCATTACCGCACTGGTGATGAAGGCACGAGGCACGGACGAGGCAGGCGACACACCTGAGGGTGATGCACCAGCAGCCGATGCTGGTACTGACGCCTAGAGCCGCTAAAGGCCATGAGCAAAGGGAGCGGCTTCGGCCGCTCCCTTTCTCGTTCGGGTACCCGACCGCCCGTTGAGGTATGTGCTCGCGCCTGTACGCTCATATCCGTGAACAATGTCAAGACAGGAGTCCTGCTCGCCTTCCTCGGAGTCCTGTTCGTTGGCTTCGGCTACCTGCTCGGCGGCGCCCAAGGCGGTGCGATCGCTCTGGCGATGGCGGTCGTTTTCAACTTCGGCATGTACTTCTTCTCTGGTCGAATCGCACTTGCATCCTCGCGAGCGAGACCCATCGAGCCGACGGAGCTGATGGATGTGCAGTCGATCGTTAGTTCGCTGACTCAGCGCCAGGGGATGCCAATGCCTTCGCTGTATGTGATCGACAGTCCGCAGCCAAACGCATTTGCGACGGGCCGAAGCCCCAAGCACGCATCGGTCGCAGTGACGACCGGCATTGTTGAGATGCTCGATCTGCACGAGCTCGAAGGAGTGCTTGCTCATGAGCTTGCCCATGTGCAGAACAGGGACATATTGATTTCAACGATCGCTGCGACGCTCGCAGCAGCGCTGTCGCTTCTTGCTCGCATAGCCTTCTGGTCAGGCTTTGGGCGCCGGAGGGATAACGGCGTCAGTGCGATCCTTGGACTGGTCGGCATGATCGTGGTTCCGCTCGCCGCAGCTTTGGTGCAGATGGCCATCAGCAGATCGCGAGAGTTCGAGGCCGATCACGACGGGGCAGAGACGACGGGTTCCCCGCTCGCTCTGGCAAGTGCGCTTCAGAAGATCTCGTACGGCGCGGACCGGATTCC
>JBPCTY010000026.1:0-3845 GCA_051011415.1 Acidimicrobiia bacterium | reverse complement strand
GTGTCGCCTGAGATTGCAGTCTTCATCGATTCGTTTGTGTTCACCGCACTGATCTGGGGCGTCCTGAACTGGATCCCGATCGTCCCTCTTGATGGCGGACACATGGTTCAAAGCCTCATTTCCGTGTGGGATGAGGACCGTGCGCCATTCATTGGCCAGGTGATCACATGGATCGCGGTGGCGATTGTGGTGCCGCTCGCACTGATGAACGGATATCAGTTCGGAGCGATCATCGTCGTTGTGTTCGCATTCGCTGGAGTGCGCGAGTACCAGCAGAAGAAGGAGGCGCGGGAAGCGGCTCAGCAAGCAGCCGAGAGAGCGGATCAGATATCCAACGGCACCATTTCCCCCGAAGATGTCCGCCCCGCCCCGCCGGCACCACCGACGCCACCTGTCGACGACGAGATGAAACCGAACCCGCGCCGCAACCCTCCAGACTTCCCGATCTGACCTGATTCCGTCGTTCGGCGAGCCCGAGGCGTGTGCTATCGTGCCGCTCACGACGTGGTGGTGGCCAGGTGGCCACTTCCTCTTGCGCGTTATGAAACGCGTTCGATATACTGCGTCTTGGTTTTTCCCAGCCGAACGCGCTGGTACCTGGAGCCTTCCCAAGTTCTGCTTGAGAAGGTGTTGTGCCGGAAGACGTTCACACAAGGGATCGGTCCTGTTGTGCAGTCCACAGCGAGGCCGATTTTCGTCTGTCAGGAACTCCGATACCCGGGTCTCGGGTCGGGGTGCACCCAAGAGAGAGCAAGAAACAACGTGCCAACCGTACAGCAGCTGGTCCGCAGGGGCCGGAAGCCAAAGCCGAAGAAGCAGAGGACCGTCGGTCTCGCCGGGTCTCCTCAGCGTCGCGGCGTCTGCACCCGTGTCTACACCGTCACACCGAAGAAGCCGAACTCGGCGCTGCGCAAGGTCGCACGTGTCAGGCTCTCATCCGGTGCTGAGATCACTGCATACATCCCAGGTGAAGGCCACAACCTCCAGGAGCACTCGATCGTGCTCGTGCGTGGTGGGCGTGTGAAGGATCTCCCTGGTGTTCGCTACAAGGTCATTCGTGGTGCACTCGACGCAGCTGGCGTCGACGGCCGCAAGCAGGCGCGTTCTCGCTACGGCGCCAAGAAGGATTCGTAAACCATGCGTCGCGCTCCCGCAGAAGTTCGCAAGCTTGAGCCAGATCCGATCTACCACTCGGTTCTGGTGACACAAGTCATCAACAAGGTGTTGCTCAAGGGCAAGAAGGGTGCGGCTCGCCGCATCGTGTACACGGCGATGGACATCGTCGGCAAGCGCACGGGTTCCGACCCGCTTCCCACCCTCAAGCGTGCCATCGACAACGTGCGCCCCACCCTCGAGGTGCGGTCCCGCCGTGTTGGTGGTTCTACCTATCAGGTTCCTGTCGAGGTACGGCCACGTCGAGCACAGACGCTCGCCGTCCGCTGGCTCGTCGAGTTCGCTCGTAAGCGTCGTGAGACAACGATGGCTGAGCGTCTCGCCAACGAGATTCTCGACGCAGCGAACCGCACAGGCGCCGCTGCGAAGCGACGCGAAGACGTTCACAAGATGGCGGAGTCCAACAAGGCCTTCGCCCACTACCGCTGGTAAGAGAAGAGCTGGATTCAGGCAATGGCAAGAACAATCCCCCTCGAGACGGTCCGCAACATCGGGATCATGGCTCACATTGACGCGGGCAAGACCACGACGACCGAGCGGATTCTCTACTACACGGGTCGTACCTACAAGATCGGTGAGGTCCATGAAGGCGCTGCCGTCATGGACTGGATGGAGCAGGAGCAGGAGCGTGGCATCACGATCACGTCTGCTGCGACAACTGCTGAGTGGAACGGCCACACCATCAACATCATCGACACCCCTGGGCACGTCGACTTCACTGTTGAGGTCGAGCGTTCGCTCCGCGTGCTTGACGGTGCGGTCGCAGTATTCGATGCAGTGTCCGGCGTTGAGCCACAGTCAGAAACGGTGTGGCGTCAGGCCGACAAGTACGGCGTCCCACGCATCTGCTTCATCAACAAGATGGACCGGATCGGTGCTGACTTCTTCGCTTCGATGCAGTCGATCGTCGACCGCCTCGGTGGAAACCCCGTTGCCATCCAGATTCCCATTGGTGCCGAAGGTGAATTCCAAGGTGTTGTCGATCTCGTAGAGATGAAGGCAATCATCTGGCATGACGACGAAGGTACGGAGTGGGAGTCCACGGACATCCCCGCCGAGCTCGTCGAGCAGGCGACCGAGTGGCATCACAAGATGCTCGACGTTGTTGCATCAGAAGATGAAGAACTCATGGAGAAGTACCTCCTTGAGGAAGACCTCACCCCTGACGAGATCCGCTCCGTCATCCGGAAGGGCACGATTGCTCGTGACTTCGTCCCGGTGATGCTCGGAACAGCGTTCAAGAACAAGGGTGTGCAGCCGCTGCTCGACGCAGCAGTTGCCTATCTCCCAAGCCCGCTCGACCTTCCTCCGATGGAAGGATTCAAGCCGGGTCACGAGGGAGAGACGATGGAGCGCAAGGCCTCCGACGACGAGCCCTTCTCTGCACTCGCCTTCAAGATCATGTCTGACCCGTACGTCGGAAAGCTCACGTACTTCCGTGTGTATTCCGGAATGGCGAACAAGGGTGACAGCGTCATCAATACGACGACCGGCAAGAAGGAGCGCTTCGGGCGTCTTCTGCGCATGCATGCAGCAAAGCAGGAGGACATCGAAGAAATCCGCACAGGCGACATCGTCGCCGCTGTCGGTATGAAGAACACGAAGACGGGTGACACCCTGTCGGACAGCTCATCGCCGATTCAGCTCGAGTCGATGACCTTCCCAGACCCCGTGATCTCGGTTGCGATCGAGCCAAAGACGAAGTCCGACCAGGACAAGCTTGGTAACGGTCTCGCCCGTCTCGCAGAAGAAGACCCAACGTTCAACGTGCGGTCTGATGAGGAGACGGGTCAGACGATCATTGCCGGAATGGGTGAGCTTCACCTTGAGGTCATCGTCGACCGTCTGTTCCGTGAGTTCAGCGTCGAGGCAAACGTTGGTCGTCCGCAGGTGGCATACCGCGAGACGATCAAGCGTCCCGTCAACAAGATCGATGCCAAGTTCAAGCGTCAGACCGGTGGTTCCGGTATGTACGGCCACGTCGTGATCGACCTCGAGCCTCTGGAGCCAGGTTCTGGCTTCGAGTTCGAGGACAAGGTCAAGGGTGGCAACGTGCCACGCGAATACATTCCTGCCGTTGAGAAGGGAATGCGCGAAGCACTCGACGGAGGGATCCTGGCTGGCTACCCGCTGGTAGACCTCCGGGCCCGTCTCATCGACGGATCGAGCCACAACGTCGACTCCAACGAGATGGCGTTCAAGATTGCCGGTTCCATGGCCCTCCAAGAGGCAGCCAAGACAGCAGGCGTCAAGTTGCTTGAGCCAATGATGGAGATCGAGGTCGTGACACCCGAGGACTACATGGGCGACGTCATCGGTGACCTTTCATCCCGTCGGGGCAAGGTCGAGTCGATGGATGCTCGTGGCCCCGCCCGAGTAGTGACCGCTCTCGTGCCACTGGCCGAGATGTTCGGTTACGCAACCGACGTTCGATCACGCACACAGGGGCGTGCGACGTACTCAATGCAATTCCACTCATATCAAGAAGTACCGACTGCGGCTGCACAAGAAATCGTGGCCAAGGTCAGAGGCGAATAGGAGACACACCATGTCGAAAGAGAAGTTTGAGCGGACGAAGCCGCATGTGAATGTTGGGACTATGGGTCATATTGATCATGGGAAGACGACGTTGACTGCTGCGATTACGCGTGTGTTGGCTGATGAGGGTGATT
>JBPCTY010000025.1:0-8651 GCA_051011415.1 Acidimicrobiia bacterium | reverse complement strand
ATGAGGCGGCTGCTGCGATGTACTCGCTGCAGAATGAGGTGTTGCCGTCCCAAGGGATTCCGGTGCAAGGCGTCGGGCGAGAGTCGTACCGAAGCTGATCCGTATCTCCTTTCGTGCCGAGATGCGAGTACCGCAGACCCGCGGGCACGCATTCCGGAGTAAAGGGTTGACGCTGCCATGACTCACCAGTTCGATCTCACTGGTCAGACAGCGTTGGTAACGGGCGCACGTCGCGGTCTTGGCATGGGAATCGCGCACGGTCTTGCGCGTGCTGGTGCGGACATCGTTGCCGTGTCTTCGGGCCAGGAGCCGGTGGGCTCAGAGATCCAGGCCCTCGTCGAGAGTTGCGGGAGATCTTTTCTTGGGAGGTCGTGCGACTTCTCAAATCGTGATGACACCCGCGACTTGGTCGGTTGGTTGTCGGCCGAGGGCGTGGACATCGACATTCTTGTGAATAACGCCGGCACCGCACGTCGCTCTGCAGCCGTGACACATTCGGACGACGACTGGGACACCGTGCTGGAGGTGAATCTCCATGCCCCGTTTGTGCTCACACGCGAGCTCGGTCGACCGATGGTCGAGCGAGGGACCGGCAAGGTCATATTCGTGGCCTCAGTGCTCAGTTTTCAGGGCGGATACATGGTGCCGAGCTACACGGCAGCAAAAAGTGCGCTCGCCGGTTTGACCCGTGCCCTCGCAAACGAGTGGGCGAGCGAAGGTGTGAACGTGAATGCGATCGCACCCGGCTACATGGAAACGGAGATCACCCAACCGCTGCGCGACGATCCGGTGAGAGCCACAGCCATCTCGGATCGAATCCCCGCAGGACGATGGGGGACACCAGACGATCTGGCAGGCCCCGTGGTGTTCCTTGCTTCGTCTGCTGCTGACTATGTCCACGGCACAGTCCTCACCGTGGATGGCGGGTGGATGGGCCGCTAGCCCTTATACGCCAAGGGTTTCACAATTCGACGTGCATATTGTGTACACGCATGTATACAGTGTCGCCACCAGCTGGGTCCGCCACGTCGGAGAAGGGAACACCATGCACCTGTCCATGCACAACTGGATGCGCGCTGAGCCGATCGAAGTCACGATCGCAAGGCTCGCAAAGTTCGGATACTCATCGATCGAGATCAGCGGTGAGCCGGATATCTACGACTCGACTCATGTCAAGGGCCTGCTGGATGATGCGGGACTCAAGTGTTGGGGCGCAGTCACCCTGATGCTCGGTGAACGCAACTTGGTGGCCAAAGACGAGGCCAAGCGCGCAGCTTCCGTGACCTATGTCAAAGACTGCATCACGATGGTGAAGGAACTCGATGGTTATGAGATCACCATCGTGCCAGGCACCGTCGGCAAGATTACTCCCGATGCTCCTGCAGAAGAAGAGTGGCAGTGGGCCGTCGATGGAATGACCGAGATCATGGAGCACGCCCGCAGAGAAGGCGTCAAGCCAGCGATCGAGCCACTGAACCGCTTTGAGACCTACTTCATCAACCGGGCCGAGCAAGCCCTTGCGCTGGCAGAAGCCGTTGGCGACGACTGTGGAGTTTGCCTTGACGCATTCCACATCAATATCGAAGAAGCCGACTGGCGAGATGCCATCCGTTTGGTCGGAGACAGACTGACCGACTTCCACGTTGCAGACAACAACCGGATGCCTCCTGGGATGGGAAGCTACGACTGGGCAGAGGTCGTCTCGGTTCTGCGAGAGGTCAACTACGACGGTGCGCTGACGATGGAGTTCGTCGCCCCGATCGATCGCACCCCGGCGAATAAGTATCCGGACTCCCTCGACCTGAACCCTGAGGGGATCTCGGAGGAGCAGCTGAAGTTCATCATCGACCATGGCAGTTCAACTCTCACCGAAGAGTTCTACGACTGGCTGGTAGACGAGGCGAGTGCACACATGCTCCCCTTGATTCAGGGCTGACATTGGCCGCAAACGTCGTCTTGGTCGGGACCCTTGATACCAAGGGTCCCGAGGTCGCCTATCTGGCGGACCGGTTGCACGCGCTCGGATGCACCACGACGATCGTGGATGTCGGCATCCTCGGTGAGCCTCTGGATGTCGTTCCTGATGTGAGCCATGAGGAGGTCGCCCTTGCAGGGGGAACGAACCTCCAGGCGATACGCGAGGCCGGCACGCGCGGCCGTGCGGTGGCCGCAATGGCCGATGCCGTCCGCAACAAGATGATGGAGCTATTCAAGATCGGGAAGGTCGACGCTGCCATCGGTCTTGGAGGAGCGGAAGGCGCAGTGATGGGTGCGGGGGCACTAATGGTTCTGCCGCTCGGAGTGCCAAAAGTGGTCTTGAGCCCGATTGCGTCCGGGCGCCACGAATTCGATCCGCTGGTTGGAACGTCCGACATGATGGTCGTCCATACGGTCGTTGACATCCTCGGTCTCAACCCGATTGCCACGACGATCTTCGACAACGTGGCAGCAGCCGTCGCCGGCATGGCGCAGAAGGGGTCGCGTCTGCGGTCCCCGGACGATGACTCGAAGTACGTCGGCATAACGATGCTCGGCAACACGACCACCGCCGTGATGGCCATGCGGGACAGACTTGCCGAGGACGGCTACGAGGCAGTGGTTTTCCACTCCAACGGAGTCGGCGGACCCGCAATGGAAGAGCTGGCTCAAACCGGGCTCTTTGTAGGCGTGATCGACTACACCACGAATGAGGTGACCGATCCGCTGGTCGGAGGGATCCACGACGGCGGACCGAGCCGACTCTCGGTGATCGCTGAACTCGGCATCCCGCAAGTAGTTGTTCCTGGATGCATCGATTTCAGCGTGTTCCACTCAGGAGCAGTCCCTCGGTCCCTCGCCAACCGCAATGTGTACGACCACAACCCTGAGTACACGCTGGTTCGCATGACGAAAGACGAGATGACCGAACTGGGTGAGATATTCGCGGACAGGCTTGGGAACGCCAACGGGCCGGTGCAGATTCTGATCCCGACGCGAGGCCTCTCGATTCCGAACGTGGAGGGCGGCGTCTTCTGGGACCCGGACGCCGATGCGGCTTTCCGAGACAGCCTGCTGGCATCACTTGATGGTGCCGTGCCGGTGGAGATGCATGCGCTTCATGTCAACGATCCCGACTGCGGGGTACTCGCAGCTGAGGCATTCATCAGCCTCATGAACAGATCCAATTCAAATAGCCAGGAGGCAATCGAAGTATGACAACGAGCTTCAGCGAGAGCATTTCGCCGGAAGAACAGGAGTTTCGGGGTGAGTTCCGATCCTGGAACCTTGCCGATCTCTCATTCGTCGACATCAACAACTACCTGGATCGCAAGGATGTGATCCTCGTTCCTATGGCGAGTACCGAGCAACACGGTCCTCACCTTCCGTTGTACTGCGACACGATTACTGCCGTTGAGATTTCACGGCGTGTGTCGGATCTCATCGGCGTGATGCACACCCCGCCCGTGTGGATGGGCTATTCACCCCAGCACATGCATCGACCTGGCGAAGGACGTGGCACGATCACGGTCCGCTCGTCAACGCTGCTTGCGCTCATTGACGACATTGGGCGGAGCCTGATTCACCACGGCTTCAACCGAATCATCTTCATCAATGGCCACGGGTCCAATGTGAAGGTCATAGACCCCGTGCTGCGCAAGCTTCGGTATGAAACCGGCGCACTGATCAGCTTCGTGAAGCCATACATGGAGCGGTACGTCGGAGTGGTCGAGGGTGTGTTTGAGAACCCACCAGAAGAGACGCCCGGATGGCATTCCAGCGAGTGGGAAACTTCCCAGTGCATGGCATGGGATGAGAATCTCGTGCGGATGGAGCGTGCCGAACACACGCCTACCCACATCCCGGACTTCCTTCCGGACTCCTTCCGGAAGTTCGATGGAGCACCGGATGTGGAGTTCGAGGGTTACACCTACTTCACGTTCCCGATGGACCACCATGAGTTCACCGAGACAGGCGTGATTGGTAACCCCATGCGTGCGACGAAGGAGAAGGGAGAGGAATCTTTCCGCCGCTACTCCGAGCACGTTGCTCGCGGTGTTCTCGAGCTAATGGATGTCCCAGTTGACGTGCACGATCGGGAATTCATCGATCGCGTTCTCTAATGGCTGGCGCTGAAGCCGGAGGGGTCACCGAACAGGCCTATCTCGCTCTGCGCGAGATGCTCACCAGTGATGGTGTTGGGCCCGGGGACCACATCGCTGAAATCGCCACTGCCGAAAAGCTCGAGATGAGCCGTACGCCGGTCCGCGCAGCTCTCCAGCGGCTCGAGCAGGAGCAACTGGTAGTGAAGGGCACAAATAGCGGCTACGTCGTGGCGGGTCTCGTCGATAGGGACGTCATCGAGGCTTGCGATGTCCTACGGCTCGTCGACACCGAGCTCTTCATCCGAGCATCGGACAACATGACGCCCGCGGAAGCCGAGAGGGTCGTGGGCTTGGCAGATCGGATGCTTGTGGCGGCAACCGAGGGTGATATCGAAACCTGGTCTGCAGCGGACACAGAGTTCCACCAGACCCTGGCCGGCCTTGCCGACCAGCACCTGCTCGCTGACATCGCAATCAAGCAGCGACGCAGGCTTCACAGATATTGGCGACCAGCCGCCGACCGGCTTGAACGGTTGGTCGGGTGCGCTGAGGAGCATGCGGCGGTGGCTGAGGCGATCGTCGGAAAAGATCATCAGGAGGTACGGAAGATCGTGAACGAACACATCGGCCACATGGAGGCGAGCCTGCTCCGAACACTCGAGCTGGCACGCCCATTCCTTGCGGCATCGCCAGCGGGGGTCCGAAATGTTGGATAGTCGCGCTGAGTATCGCCGCCACCTCCTCCGACACGAGATGTCGGAGATCGTCGGTGTCGAGCACACTTCGGTCAGCCCGGGAGATCTCCGCAATCAAGCCGCCGACTGGTCATGGATGGCGCAGCTATATGACCTCCACGACCTTGACCTCCCTGTCGCAGACGTTGTCGTGAAGCCTGGGAGTGCCGAAGAGGTCGCTGCCGTCCTTGCGGTTGCGAGCGATCAGCGGATTCCTGTCGTGCCACGTGGTGGCGGGTCGGGAACCCAGGGAGGGACTTTTGCCCTGTACGGGGGTATCGCACTTGATCTCACCCGCATGGACAAGATCATCGATATCGATGAGACGAGCATGACGGTGACTACCGAGGCAGGCGTCACCGGGCCACAGCTCGAAGAAGTGCTCGGCAAGCGAGGCCTCGCTGTTGCGCACGAACCTGGCTCGTTCCACTTTGGGGCGACCGTCGGTGGTTGGCTTGCAGCCCGAGGATCAGGCGTGCGCTCGACGAAGTATGGCAAGCCCGAGGATCAGGTTCTGCAGCTTGAAGTCGCTCTTCCGCCAGGAGAGCTTGCTTCCACGCTCCCCGTGCCAAGCCACGCAGCAGGCCCAGGCTTGCTGCAACTGCTCGTCGGTTCAGAGGGGACGATGGGTGCGATCACGTCCGCAAAACTCCGTATGGACCCCATCCCTGAGTCGATTGCCTTTCTCACGTTCGAGTTCGAGTCGGTGTTCGACGGGCTCGAGGCAGGGCGGCGGATCATGACGGAACGCTGGCGCCCGGCTGTGATGCGGTTGTACGACGAAGCGGATCGCGAGAAGCTCAACAAGATTCTCGGAATCGAGCTCTCCGGAGCGCTGATGATTGTGGTGTGCGACGGCGATCAACGCCTTGTGGATCTTGAGGCGGAAGCCATCACCGAGATCTGTACTGCGGTAGGTGCGAGCGATCTTGGCGAGGCCGGTGCCAAGACATGGTGGGATGGGAAGTACGAGCCCTATGCAATGGGCAAGGCGCCCCGGCCTCCAACGATCTTTGGCACGACCGACACGGTGTGCACGTTCGATGACATGCCGGACCTCTACCGAGCGAAACGGAAGAACGTCGAGGAAGGCTTCGCCGAATATGGTGCGACCTATACGGCGCACTTCTCCCACTGGTACCCGTGGGGAGTGATGGTGTACGACCGGTTCTATGTGCACGAGCCGCCAGCAGATCCGATGGACTCGCTGAGGCTGCATGACCAGTTGTGGGACGCCGCAGTGCGTGTATCGCTGAACCATGGCGGTGTTGTCAACGAGCACCACGGCGTCGGGATCAAGCTCGGCAGGTTCATGCGAGAGCAGTACGGAACCATGTGGCCGGTGATGCAAAGCATCAAGGATGCAATCGATCCAGATGGAATCCTGAACCCGGGCAAGCTCGGATTTGGGCCGCCCCGCTGATGCTTTGAAGGCCTGACGCTTCGGTCCTACTGATGCGAGTCAGGCTGTGTCAGCTGGTGCGCGCGTCGACTCGCGGATGATGAGCTCGGTGGGGAGCTCAACGGTGGAGGTGCGTGGTTGGCCTTCTTCCACTGCGCTCATCAGCATCTCGGCAGCCAGCATCCCCATTGCCCGCATTGGTTGGCGAACAGTTGTGAGGCGCGGTGTCACGTTCGATGCCTCCGGAATGTCGTCGAACCCAACAACCGAAAGGTCGTTGGGTATCGACAGACCTCGCTCGCGTGCAACCTTCATAACGCCGAAGGCTTCGGCATCCGACGACGCAAAGATCGCTGTTGGAGGATCCTCGAGCGCAAGGAGCTGGTGAGCTGCAGACACACCGCCTTCGATTCTGAAGTCGCCTTCGACAACGAGATCCTTGCCCTGGTCAAGGCCAAGCGCTGCTGTCTCAGTCTTGTATGCCTCGAGGCGTTCCCGCCCGGAGGCGACTTCGAGATTCCCTGTGACGAACCCGATCCGTCGATGTCCAAGAGATTCGAGATGACGGACGAGGGCCCTTGTTCCGGCGTCGTTGTCAGCCTTGACGATCGGAACCTGGGCGACCGGGTCATGATCGATAAGGACAACCGGGAATCTTCTCGCCTCGACTTCGCCGAGGTATTGCCCGAAGCCCCCAGAGAGCAGAACGATGAGACCTTCGGCGAATCCGTTGAGCAGGCTCTCTATGTGGCGGGTCGTTCGTTTGCGCTTGTGCATCGTGGACAAGAGCAAGTCGTAGCCGTGTGCTGCGATCGTCTCATCGATCCCCTGTGCGACCTGGTTGTTGTAGCTGCTCTCGAGATCGTCGACGATCAACCCGAGCACATTGGTGCGCCCCCCCGCAAGGCTTCTCGCCCTGAGGTTCGGCACATACCCCAGACGATCCATCGCTTCGGTGACGCGTGTGCGTGTGGCGTTCTTGATGTTCGAGTGATTGTTCGCGACTCGTGAGACCGTTGCGGTTGAGACCCCGGCCTCGATAGCGACGTCGAACATCGTTGCCGAGCTGGCTGCGTCTCCTCTTTCACTCATCGCCATCCCCCTTACGGCTTTGCGGTCGGTCGTCGGTGAGTCCGCCGTTTGCTACTCGGCGCCCAGTGCCGCCGCCGGTGCAAACGACGGCTGCAGCGCGGGGTACATGCCCCGGTACAGCTCGTACCCGTCGGCGTAGCGTGCGGCATCGCTCGAAGGTTCAGTCCGGCTATCGATGCGAACCGATGCTGATGATGCTTCTTGCACACTGCGAAATGCGCCCCCTCCCGTTGCCGCAAGGAGGGAAGCCCCATGTGCGGCGGCTTCGGGTGTCCCCACGACCTGCACTGGCGCGTTCAACACGTCTGCGATGATCTGTATCCAAAGTGGGCTCGCTGCGCCACCGCCAGATGCCCGGATTTCTCCGAGTTCTGTCGATTCCTTGATGAGCTCTGCGATATCTCTGAGGCCGTATGCGACGCCTTCCATCACTGAACGAGCCATGTGCGGGAGCCCGTGGCGAACGGTCAAGCCGACGAAGGCACCCCTTGCAAGCGGATCCGGATGCGGGGTGCGCTCACCCGACAGGTACGGCAGAAAGACCAATCCGTCCGAAGCCGCGGCGACACTGCCAGCCATGTCGCTCACATCGGAGAAGGGCAAACCGGGCGTGATGGTGTCTCGGAACCACTGCATACTCCCGGCCGCCGAGAGCATCACGCCCATGAGATGCCACGTGTCTGGAACGCTGTGGCAGAACCCATGCAACCGTCCTTGCGGTTCAATTGCTGGCGTTGCCGTCGGGGCGAACACAACCCCACTCGTGCCGATACTCATCGCAACAACGCCTGGGGAGACTGCGCCGACTCCCACTGCATTGGCTGCTTGGTCTCCTCCCCCTGCAAACACCGGCGTGCCGGCCTTGACGCCGGTGGCCTCGGCCGCGCTGTGACCAACGGTGCCTGTTGCTTCTGGCCCTTCATGTGTCTTGGGAAGCCACTCTCTGGGGATGCTGAGAGCGTCGATGATCTCAGGTGACCAATCTCGTTTTGCGAGATCGAACAGGATTGTGCCGGAGGCGCCTGCGCGGTCGGTAGCGAACTCTCCGGTCAGCCGGTATCGCACGTAGTCCTTCGGCAGCAGAACGTGTCTGATTCGTTTGGCGATGTCGGGCTCGTTGTTCATGACCCAACGGATCTTTGGCGCAGTGAATCCTGTGAGTGCATCGTTTCCTGTGATCGAGATCAGCTCTTCGGTGCCGACGAGCTGGCGAATCTCGTCACATTCGGCCTGCGTTCGCTGATCGTTCCACAGAATCGCTGGCCTCAGGACCTCCCCGTCGGCATCAAGCACTACCAGTCCGTGCATCTGGCCGGTGAGTCCGATGCCGCCAACATCGGA
>JBPCTY010000024.1:0-13150 GCA_051011415.1 Acidimicrobiia bacterium | reverse complement strand
GCCATCGCCTCGGCCTCCTCGAGCGTTCCTGCAAGAGGCTTCTCGCACGCAACATGCTTGCCTGCCTCGAGCGCTGCGATTGCCTGCTCTGCATGAACATTGTTCGGCGTGGCGATGTCGACGAGGCCTACCTCGTCGTCCGAGACGACCGATTGCCAGTCGGTGGACTGGTTTTGCCATCCCCAACGAGCAGCGAACTCGGCCAAATCATCTGGGTTTCTCCCAGCCACTGTGTGCATGACGGGAGCGACGCCAGCATCGAAGAACCTGGCCACATTGAGCCACGCATTCGAGTGCGCCCTTCCCATGAATTTCGTTCCGATAAGGGCGATATTGAGGTCTTGCATCGTTTGCGCGGTCTCCTGAGCTTCTCGACGATGACAATCGCAACCTAGTCTCTCGATTTCGAGTGCGTGAAGTTCGGCCAGATCGCATGCTTCTGAAACTGTTCCAGATCTTGGGATACGGCGTGTTGCCGTCTGGCAGTACCCAGACCTAGTGTTGAACCCCTATGGAAGCAGCGTGGCCGGCCGCAACCAATCAAGTTGAAGGTGAAGCGCTCGAGCTCTACGCGTCGCTTCTCCAAGGACGCGTCTCCGATGACCCGGCCTTGGTCGGAAGCCAGCAGTTACTCCAATTGGTGCTCGACACCATGACGAATGCGGCATTCTGCAAGGACCGCAACTCCAACTTCATCGGATGCAACGAGGTCTTTGCGAAGTTCTGTGGCATCGACGCCGATCTCCTCCTGGGGCGGTCGGATCGAGACATGCCGTGGGGTGAGGACGATGAGACGTATGACGCTGAGTGGTACGTCTCATCCGACCAAGAAGTCATTGAGTCAGGCGCTCCCCTCTTTGGCATCGTTGAGCAGCTTCGCCGATCCGATGGCGAGACTCGGTGGATCAGGACCAACAAGGTGCCGTTGCGGGATGCCGACGGGTCGGTGATCGGGGTTTTCGGCACATTCGAGGATGTGACTGATCGTCGTAAGGCAGACGAAGCGCTCCAGAACGCCCTTGATGAGCTCGACCAGCGTGTGCAGGACAAGACCACAGAAATGGCTCGCGCAAATGAGAGCCTTCGACGCGAGGTCGATGACCGTATCCGGCTCCAGGCCGAGGAACGCCAGCAGCGTGCATTGGCAGAGGCGTTGCGAGACACGGCTGCAGCGATCTCCCAGACGTTTGAACTTGAAGCGATCCTGCAAGAAGTCCTGACCGGCGTCGAGCGGCTGGTGTCGAACGACCTCGCAGGAATCGTGCTTGTTGAGCCAGACGGAACCTATCGGCTCACGACCCGCAGAACTGGTCTGCATTACCCGGTGGATAATCCCTCACCCAATCCGGACGAGCTCGCTGACTTGTCAATAGTGGAGCGCTTGGCTCGGGTCGACGGTCCGGTGATCATCGAGAGTCCGCCAAGTGCCATTGGACCCGGTCGCTCGGTTGCTGGGGCCAGGATCCGGGTCGGACGGCAGCTCATCGGGATCATGTTCGTCGAGAGTGCCACGGCTGGATTCTTCACCGACCGACATGTCGACAGGTTGACTGCCGTTGCCGACCAGTCCGGCGCAGCGATCTCCAACTCACGGCTCGCGACGCGGGCGACCGATCTTGCGGCTTCAGAGGAAAGGCAACGGCTCGCACGCGAGCTGCACGATGCGGTGAACCAGACGCTGTGGACCGCTGCGCTCACGTCCGAGACGTTGCTCAGGGACCACGAAGCGGACGAGGAGATGCGCACCGGACTCGAACGGCTTCACCGACTGACAAGAGGGGCTCTTGCGGAGATGCGGTCGCTCCTCCTCGAACTTCGACCAGAAGACCTCGGGGAGATGCAGCTGCATGAGTTGATCGAACAGTTGGTCACGGCGCTCCAAAGCCGCAAGGCCATCGAGGTACTGGTCGAAGTCGAAGAAGTCGACTTGGGCCCGGATGAACGCCTTGCCTTCTACCGAATCGCTCAGGAGTCGATTGGAAACGCCGACCGGCACTCTGAGGCATCAACGCTCGAAGTCAGATTGTCGGGTGGGGAAAGAACCGAACTCTCAGTCGAGGACGACGGCATCGGCTTCGACCTATCCAACACGCCCGCAGGTCACTTTGGGCTCCGCATCATGCAGGAGAGGGCGGCAGCGGTGGATGCAGAGCTCAGTATCGAGGCCGAGGCCGGGGTTGGGACCACTGTTCGAGTCTGGATCGATCAGCCGTGACCGACACTGCCCTCTCAGTTGTTGTCGTCGACGATCACGACCTCCTTCGCGAAGGTGTCACGGCATCGCTTGGCGGGTTTGACGACATCAGCGTGATCGGCGAGGCCTCAAGTGGTGAGGCAGCACTCGCTGTTGTCGAAGATCTTCAGCCGGACGTGGTCATCATGGATCTTGTCATGCCTGGCTTGAGCGGTGTGGACGCAATCCGGCGGCTCCGTGCCAGTAACGAGGAGCTCGGCATCGTCGCCCTATCCAGCTTCACCGAAGCTGGCAGGGTGAGAGAGGTGGTCGAGGCGGGCGCAAACGGATACCTCTCGAAATCCGTGGATGCCGAGTCGTTGGCACGTGCCGTTCGCAGCGCGGCGGCCGGACAGAGTGCGTTCTCGCCCGAAGTGACGCGAGCGCTCACATCGCGGCCGTCGTCTGACGCAAAGGTGCTTGCATCCCTCACAACCAGGGAGGCCGAGACCGCCAAGCTAATGGCTGAAGGGCGAACGAATGCAGAGATCGCTACCGAGATGGGGCTCTCCATCTTCACCGTCAAGAGCCACGTAAGCAGCGTTCTCCTCAAACTCAACGTCCAATCACGAACAGAAGCAGCTGCCCTGATCGTGCGGGCGGCTCAAGACAGGAACTAGTCCTTTCGACCCCCCTTGAACGACACCCCTTCCTCATTCGAATGGGTCTTACCGGACGACTGACCGGCGGATAGCTTGACGAAATCCGAGCCGAGATGAGGAGGTGACGGTGGCTCAACGGTCCGATAGATCGGTCGATCTCCAAATTCGAAAGCCCTGGCTTTCGCCGAAGCAGCGAGCGTGGCTCAGCCGCCTCCCAACCATCCTCATCGGCATCGTCGTCGTGGCTGCCGCACTCTGGGTTCTCTTCTTCGCAACCGGAACGTCAGCAGGAGCCGCCATTGATGAGCCGGGCGAGTTCATCGTCACGCTCCTCGATGGACTCACTCTGTCAGGGTTGCTCTTCGTTGTCGCAAGCGGGTTCACGCTGATATTCGGCCTGATGCGCACAGTCAACATGGCGCACGGGGCATTCTTCCTGTTGGCCGCCTACCTCGCAATCCAGCTCCAGCAAACCATGGTCGGACAGAGCCGAAACATATCTTCGGACGATGTCGACATGATTGCTTGGCTGCTTCCACTCATTGTTGCCTCGACCATCGTGGCAATCCTCGGGCTCGTGATGTACGAACTTCTTCTCCGGTGGAATCAGGGGGAGGACCTCAGGCAGGCACTCATCACGCTTGGTGTTGCTGTCGTCATTGCTGATCAGATGCTCGCTCGTTTTGGTGGTCTCGCACAGACGATGGTGTGGCCAGGCTCAGTCACACACTTCTTTGAGATCATGGGTGAGCGATATGCGACAAGCCGCCTCTTCATGCTCACCATCGGGATTATCGTCGGCGCAAGCCTTTGGCTGTGGCTGAACAAGACCCGGATGGGCATGGTCATTCGTGCCGGAGTGGACGATCGCGACATGGTTCGGGCACTCGGTATCTCCATCTCCGTCGTCTTTGCGATCACCTTCTTCGTTGGATCTTTCCTTGCGGGAGTCGGCGGGGTCATGGGCGCATCCTTCGCAGGCGCAGCCCCCGGAACAGATGGGCAGTGGCTCCTCAACTCGCTCGTCGTCGTGATCATCGGCGGCATGGGGTCGATAAAGGGGGCTGCCGCTGGCGCACTGCTGTTCGGAACGGTTTCCGCCTTTGCCCCGGCATACCTCCCGGCGCAGTACACCTTCTACTCGATCATCTTCACCTTCGTCCTGTTGGCAGTGGTCCTCGCCATCAGACCGCACGGCTTGTTTGGAAAGCCCGAATGAAGTTCGCCACCAACCGCACCATCCGCATCGCGGGCCTCGTTCTTATCGCTGCGATGTTCCTCCTACCGATGTTCGGATCAGACTTCTTCGTCGACTTCGTAATGACCCGCACTCTGATACTCGGTTTGGGTGCCGTGACGCTCATCTATCTGGCGGCCTATGGCGGCATGATCTCGCTTGCGCAGTGGCTCATCGTGGGTGTCTCTGGCTTCATGATTGGCAACGCCGTTGCAGATGCTGGATCGAAGGGCCTCAAACTCGGCATGAACGACTGGGTGGCGGTCGTGTTTGCGGTATTCGTATCGACAGTGCTTGCAATGATCCTGGGGGCACTGTCGTCACGGACGACAGGCATCTATTTCTTGATGCTCACATTCGTATATGCCGTGATCGGCTTCTACTTCTTCGGACAAGTAACGACATTCTCCGGGTTCGGAGGAATCACGGGAATCGACCCACCGAGCTTCTTCAACGAGCATCCCGAGCGGATCTACTACGCGGCTCTCATTCTCTCTATCGGTGCGTACTTCTTGTTCCGAGCTCTTGCGAAGACCCCATTCGGTATGGCATTGCAGGGCGTGCGCGATGACCCAGTGCGGATGGCGTCACTCGGATTCAACGTCCCGGTCATTCGGACCATTGCCTTCACTCTGGCTGGGTTCGTCGCGGCCTTCGCTGGGATTCTCAACGTGTGGTGGAACGGCCAGATCGATCCGAACTCCATCTCGACGGGTCCCACGCTTGATCTCTTGATCGTCGCCGTCATCGGTGGCATCGCACATCTCGAGGGTGCCTGGATCGGTGCGTTCGTCTTCGTCATCGCAAACAACTACATGCGCAACCTCCCCTTCGTGGATGCAATCGGCATCACGGAGGCTCGCTTCAACACGATCATCGGGATTGTGATGCTCCTCATATTGGTGCTGTCCCCGGACGGCATCATGGGCATCGCTGGCAAGGGTCGCGACGTGCTACGCCCCAAGGAACCCTCCGAGGGTTCCGAGGACCAGCAGTACGCGGATAGCGGCTCTGAGTGAAGGTGACCATGCAAATCGGGTGTTCACCTGGGGCACGTAGAGCCCTCACGAAGGAAGAAGGGAATACACAGACATGAGACACATGAGGAAGAGACGCCATATCGGCTTGCTCGCGATCCTCGCTGCATTTGTGCTCCTCGTATCGGCTTGTTCGGACGACGGAGACAGCTCTGACACCACCACGACTACTGCTGCATCTGGCGGCGAGTCTGGCGGCGAGTCAGGTGGCGAGTCTGGCGGCGAGACCGGTGACGGTACGTTGAAGCTGGGAATTCTCGGTGAGTGTGAAGGTGCCTTCGGCGGCTTCCACGAAGACGTCGTAGCTGGAGCAACGCTTGCACTGATCGAGGGCGCTGGTGCGACTTCGAACTCGGCCACAACGTCCCTTGATGGCTTTAGCGGAGCATCCGCAGCGGGACTTGACATCGAACTGGTCGGAATCGGCTGTGGAGATGACACACCTGACCGGATCATCCAAGAAGTGCGCACGCTCGTAGAGCAAGAAGGCGCAGAAGTTGTGATCGGTCCTCTCTCAGGTGATGAGAGCATCGCAGTCGCAAACTACGCAAAGGACCACCCAGAGGTCACGTTCATCAACGGGATCGCAGGTGCACAGGAGACAACTCTCCAGGTCCAAGCAGAGAACTTCTTCCGGTACAACGGCGATGGAGCGCAGTGGAACGCTGGAGTCGGAGACATCCTGCACAACACTGCAGGCTGGGAGACAGCAGCAGTCATCGCAGACGACTACAGCTTCGGCTGGACATCGGCAGCAGGCTTCATTGCTGACTTCTGTGGCGTGGGCGGCGAGGTCATCTCGCGCGTGTTCCCACCCCTCGGAACAACCGACTACTCACCATTCATTGCCCAGCTCCCTGATCCTGATGAGGTCGATGGGTACTTCTGGGTCGTTGGTGGAACGGGTACGAACGCTTCACTCGAAGCATTCGTGAACGGCAAGGGTGACCTGAACGGTGACCAACACGCCGGCAACTTGTTCTTCAACCCAGGCCTTGCGGCTGCGCTTGGAACGGATATTGCTGGGGCGTACGTTGGCGGATTCGCATCACTGCCTGGAGACATCACCTCTCCTGAGATCGATGCATACAAGGCAAGCGCTGATTCTGCCTGGGACACCCTCGTTGGTGGTACCACAGAGGGAGAGGCAGCACCACCGTCCAACACGCTTTCGTTCGGGTTTGCATACGGCTACTACTCGGCCGGTGTTGCACTCATTGAAGCGCTGAACGCCGTAGGCGGCGACCTGTCGAACAACCACGAAGCACTCCGTGCTGCGCTGGCTTCGGCGACGCTCGACCTTCCATACGGAGAGGTTTCGCTTGACGAAAACCGACAGGCAATCGCTGACACATCCGTGCAGCAGCTCGTACTCAACGATGCAGGAGAGGTCGTCTCGAAGACGGTCGTCATTGTTCCCGCAGTTGATCAGAGCTTCGGAGGCACCTTCTCAACGGAGACGCCACCACCGGATCGGGAGAACCCCGAATGTGTCGAGGCTGATCTGCCATGGGTTGGAAATGCCATCCCGGTTGTAGACGGCGTACCGCAGGAATAGCGGACAAGTAACGAATAGCTAGAAAAGGCACGGAAATGACCCCGAACACCACAGCAGACGGAACACACACTGCGGAGATCCTCGTCTCCCTGCAGTCCGTGGCTGTGGCGTTCGGTGGTCTCCGGGCCATCGACGGCGTCGACATCGACGTCGAAAGCGGCGATCGGCTGGTGATTCTCGGACCCAACGGGGCGGGGAAGACCACCCTCTTCAATGTGATCGCTGGTGACATCACACCCACCGAAGGAACTGTCACGATCCGTGGATATGACTGCACGCACCTCCCACCGAGGCTGCGACCACGACTTGGCGTTTCTCGCACCTACCAAAGAACAAGACTCTTCGATGCACTCACCGTTGAGGACAACCTCTATTTGGCTCAGACAGGGAAATACGGAAGCCACTACGGGATGTGGCGCACAGCCCACGACAAGGAGTGCCGTGAATACGCAAAGGACGTTGCGGCGCAGGTGTGGCTTGGAAACGACATCTCCACACGTGTGAGCGACCTCTCCCACGGACAACGACGACAGCTTGAGATCGGCATTGCCGTCGTGTCACGATCCGAGATCCTGATGCTCGACGAACCCGCTTCAGGACTGTCAAAAGGCGAACGCGAACGCCTCCTCGATCTCCTCCACGATCTCCCCAAAGAGTCAACACTTCTCCTCATTGAGCACGACATGGACGTTGCTCTCCGCATTGCGGAAAGGGTCATCGTGATGGCGGACGGTGTCGTCGTCGCTTCTGGCACACCGGATGAGATCCGACAGGATCCACTCGTTCACGCCATCTACCTCGGGCGTGAGGGATAGCGATGACCGACACACTTCTCAAAGTCTCCGGTCTGAACGCCGGCTACGGATCATCCCAGGTACTCCATGACCTCACCTTCTCCATGGGCACCGAGGCAGTTGCGATCGTCGGTCGAAACGGAATGGGCAAGACCACTCTGTGCAACTCGCTCATGGGACTCTTGGATCCAACCTCTGGCGATGTCGAGTTCATGGGCAAGTCCATTACGGGGCTTTCGCCCGAAAAGGTCGCCCGCACCGGCATTGCGTATGTCCCTCAAGGTCGGCGCCTCTTTTCCTCGCTGACTGTCGATGAACACCTCCGCATGCTTGCCAAAGGCACCAAGGGCAAGAGATGGACACCTGAGGCCGTCTACGAACTCTTTCCACGGCTGGCGGAGCGAAAGAGCAATGGCGGTGCCGAATTGTCCGGTGGTGAGCAACAGATGCTCTCGATCGGACGTGCCCTCCTCCTCAACTCCACGCTCATCATCATGGACGAACCATCCGAAGGACTGGCACCCGCGATCGTCGATACGTTGATCGATGCCGTGAACCATCTCGTCGAGGAGGGCCATGCCGTGCTGGTGATCGAACAAAACCTACGCGCTGCCACCGGAGTCGCTGAACGTCAGCTCGTCATGGTGTCAGGTCAAATCGAAACCGAGTTGACCGCCTCCGAGCTTGAGGACAACCCGGAGCTCCAGCAGAAGTACCTAGGAGTGGAGGGATGACGTTGCCCGCCCAGAACGCACATGTGACAGGAAGGACATTGCCATGACGATGGTCTACGTCGCTGGATCCGCCGACACCAAGTGGGACGAGCTTGCCTACATCAAGGAAATCATCGAGTCACAGGGCGTAAACGCCGTCATCGTTGACGTCGGTACGTCCGGGCATAGCTCGTCAGCTGACATCACGCCTGACATGGTCGCCGCCTACCACCCTGACGGCCCCGACGCTGTGAAATCAGACGATCGGGGTATCGCCGTCGAGGCGATGTCGGTCGCATTTGAGCACTACACCGAAGCGCACCTCGACGACATCGACGGAATGATCGGTGCAGGGGGCTCGGGAGGAACTGCGCTCGTCACGCCAGCCATGCGCCGACTCCCCGTCGGCGTTCCAAAAGTCATGGTGTCCACTGTGGCATCCGCAAACGTTGCCCCGTATGTCGGCCCGGCCGACATTGCAATGATGTACTCCGTAACCGACGTCGCCGGCCTCAATCGGATTTCTCGACAGGTTCTCGGAAACGCCGCCAATGCGGTTGCTGGCATGGCAGCCAACCGTCCTCCGGCCGCAGCGAGCGATCTTCCCGCGATTGGGCTGTCCATGTTTGGGGTCACGACGCCGCTGGTTACGTCACTGGTTGAACGACTCGAGAGCCGTTACGACCCGCTCGTGTTTCATGCAACTGGTACTGGCGGCAAGTCCATGGAGAAACTGATCGACTCCGGGATGATTGAAGCGGTACTCGATATGACCACGACCGAGGTCGCCGACCTCATTGTCGGTGGGGTCTTCCCGGCTGGTGAAGATCGGTTCGGCTCTGTGATTCGCACACAAACTCCGTTTGTTGGGTCAACCGGAGCACTCGACATGGTGAATTTCGGGGCTATGGAAACGGTTCCAAGCGAGTTCGCCGATCGGAATCTCTACGTCCACAACCCCCAGGTCACCCTGATGCGGACGACGCCGGATGAGAACGTGGAGTTCGCCAAGTTCATCGCAGCAAAGCTCAATCAGTGTGACGGTCCCGTGCGATTCCTCCTTCCCGAGGGCGGAGTCAGCCTGATCGATGCTCCAGGGCAGCCGTTCCATGATCCGGTTGCAGACGAAGCCCTGTTCGAGACCCTCGAAGCAGAGTTCATCCCTGCTGAGAACCGGCGGCTCGTAAGGGTCAACCACAACATCAATGACGAAGGATTCGTGGAGGCAACTCTGGCTGCCTTTGACGAGGTCACGAAGGGAGCCGAATAGTGGCACCAACACGCACTGAGATACTCGCCCGCTTTCGAGGCATGATCGATCGCAATGAGCCGATCATCGGAGGCGGCGCAGGCACGGGCCTTTCCGCCAAGTGGGAAGAGGCGGGAGGAATCGACCTCATCGTCATCTACAACTCTGGTCGATACCGAATGGCCGGTCGAGGCTCGCTTGCTGGACTGCTCGCATATGGCAACGCCAACGAGATCGTGGTGGACATGGCTTCCGAGGTTCTCCCGGTCGTAGAAAAGACACCGGTTCTCGCTGGTGTGAACGGGACTGATCCGTTCTATCAGCCAGAAGTGTTTCTTCCCGAGCTTGCCAGGATCGGGTTCGCCGGCGTACAGAACTTCCCGACCGTCGGATTGATCGACGGCACGTTCCGTATGGGTCTCGAGGAAACAGGAATGGGATACGGACTCGAAGTCGAGATGATCGCGGAAGCACACAGGCTTGATCTCTTGACCACGCCCTACGTGTTCAGCGAAGAGGACGCCATAGCAATGGCCGAGGCAGGCGCCGACGTCATCGTCTGCCACATGGGACTCACCACCGGTGGAAACATCGGAGCGCGCACATCGCTCACCCTCGATGACTGCATCGTCAAGATTGACGCATGGGCCAGCGCGGCCCGCTCAGTACGTCCCGACGTGATCGTGCTGTGCCATGGCGGGCCGATCTCTAGTCCCGAGGACGCCCAGTACGTACTGACCAGGGCCTCAGCAATCAACGGGTTCTATGGAGCATCAAGCATGGAGCGCCTGCCAACGGAACAGGCGTTGAAGAAGCAGACGGAAAAGTTCAAGGCAATCACCCTCTAGAAAGGCGGGCAAAGTGACATTCATACCAGGAGATTCGGTCGAACGAGAACGCCTCGAATGGGGAGAGGCCGGATGGGTCGCGGTCCCGGCCAACGTGCCCGATTCAGCGAGAATGACAGCGATCGACGTCCGTCTTGACCCGGGCGAAGGACACGACTTCCACAAGCACCCACACCAGGATGAGATCATCTATCTGTGGAGTGGCACCCTCGAGCAGTGGATCGGCGATGAGAAGCGGATCATGTCGGCTGGCGACTCTTGCTTTGTCCCGATGGACACCGTGCATGCCAGCTTCGTCCCCAAAGATGCCCCGCCAGCACGCATCTTCGTTGTCCTGTCCCCCAGCTTCGGTGAAGACGGGTACGAGGCGGTAGAGGTCGCAGATCAGATGCCGTGGAGCACCCTGCGGAGCTGACAGCTTGAGGCGAGCCAAGCGCACGCCGTAGAACAGACGCCGAGTTTGTGGTGGATTGTCAGAATCGAGAGATATGAGCAGGACGGTTGCCCTCTTCTCGACGTGCCTCGTCGATACGATGTTCCCCGACGTCGCAAAATCGGTGGTCGTTGTTCTGGAGCGGTTGGGGCATGAAGTTGTATTCCCCGAGCAACAGTCATGTTGCGGCCAGATGCACATCAACTCCGGGTACCAGCACCAGACGATTCCGCTCATCCAGAACTACGTCGACGCCTTCGAACCCTATGACCTCATCGTCGCACCTTCAGCCTCCTGCGTAGGGACCATTCGGCACCAGCAAGCGATGGTGGCGCGAGCCGAGGGTTCCCCCGAACTTGCTTCCCGAGCCGAAGCAGTCTCGGCTCGTACGTACGAATTCTCAGAGCTCCTTGTTGACGTACTCGGTGTTACCGACGTCGGTGCCACCTATGCGGAGACGGTCACCTATCACCCGACGTGTCACTCACTTCGTATGCTCCAGATCGGAGACAACCCTCTCACCCTGCTTCGCGAGGTCAGGAAGCTTGACCTTGTAGAACTGTCAGACGCCGACCAGTGCTGCGGGTTCGGCGGAACCTTCTCGATCAAGAATGCCGACACGTCGGCTGCAATGGCTACCGACAAGGCCAGCTGCGTTGTTGCTTCAGGCGCCGGGGCATGTTCGGCTGTCGATAACTCGTGTCTGATGAATATCGGTGGAGTGCTGGAACGCCAGGGCAGCGGCGTGCGCACCGTCCATCTCGCGGAGATCCTCGCAAGCACAGAGAACGACGAATGAGCGCCGAGGCTCATACGCCTGCTTCGCACTCCCCTGTGCCAGCACCAGCAGGTGTCGGACACCTCCGAGGAACCCAGCCGTTCCCTGCGGCAGCAAGAGTCGCACTCAAGGATCCCCAACTCCGTCGCAACCTTGAGCATGCGACCCGAGCGATACGGGACAAACGCGCTCAAGTCGTCGATGAGGTTGACGACTGGCAGGCGCTTCGGGATGCGGGTGCCGCTCTGAAGGAGTCCACGATGGCGCGGCTGCCTGAACTCCTTGAGCAGGTGGAGGCAAACGTGATCGCCCACGGGGGGATCGTCCATTGGGCCAAGGATGCCAACGAAGCGAACGCCATCGTCGCCGCCATCGTCAAGCAGCATGGCGAGACCGACGTGATCAAGGTCAAGTCGATGGCCACACAAGAGATCGGCCTCAATGAGGCTCTCGCTGCGGAAGGAATCTCCGCATGGGAAACCGATCTCGCAGAGCTGATCGTTCAGCTGGGCAACGACTCACCTTCGCACATTCTCGTGCCAGCAATCCACAAGAACCGCTCGGAAATCCGCGACATCTTCCTCCAAGAGATCGACGATATCGACCCGGCTATCAGCGACGATCCACAGCAGTTGGCAATGGCGGCGAGAACGCACCTGCGTCGCCGATTCCTCTCGACCAAAGTGGGGATCTCTGGTGCAAACTTCGCCGTCGCCGAGACGGGCACCCTGTCGGTGGTTGAGTCCGAGGGCAATGGTCGGATGTGTCTGACGCTGCCCGAAGTTCTGATCACTGTGATGGGCATTGAGAAGGTCGTTCCCACGTGGCAGGACCTCGAAGTGTTCCTTCAGCTGCTCCCTAGGTCCGCAACGGGCGAACGAATGAACCCCTATACGACCTTTTGGACCGGGGTCCACGACGGTGACGGGCCAAACGAGTTTCATCTGGTGCTGTTGGACAACGGGCGGACAGCGACCCTCGCCGACGAGGTGGGTCGTCAGGCGCTCCATTGCATCCGCTGCTCGGCATGTCTCAACGTATGTCCCGTCTATGAACGTACCGGTGGCCATGCCTACGGCTCGGTGTATCCCGGCCCGATCGGTGCGATCCTCACGCCCCAGCTGACCGGCATCGAGGACAACCCATCGCTTCCCTACGCCTCGACGCTCTGTGGTGCGTGCTACGACGTATGCCCCGTCAAGATCAACATCCCAGAGGTGCTCGTCCATCTCCGCGCAAAGAAGGTGAAGGCGAGCCAGGAAAAGCCTGGGCCACCATCCGGCGAGGATGCAGCAATGGCGACAGCTGCGTGGGCAATGTCAGCTGGTCATCGCTTCTCACGAGCGCAGCGGGTTGTTGGCCTTGGTCGCATCCTTGCTCGTGATCGCGGCGACGGGCGAACCATCCGTACCGCACCGTGGCCCTTCTCGGCATGGACGCGGTACCGAGACGCACCTGCGCCGGCGAAGCAGTCATTTCGTACTTGGTGGGCGAAGACGAGAGGACGCAACTCCACATGACATCATCTAGGAATGTTGTGCTCACTCGCATCCAGGAAGCGCTTGGCGAAGACCCGGTGGTTCCGGTCATCCCTCGGGAGTACGCGGCCGAGCCGAGCGAGGTCGACCGGGAAGAGATCATCGAACGCTTCACCGATCGGCTCCTGGA
>JBPCTY010000023.1:0-34513 GCA_051011415.1 Acidimicrobiia bacterium | reverse complement strand
CAATCAGAGCTCACAGGGGCCAAAACGCTTTCGTACGGGCCGAATCTCGCCGCAACGATCGAAGCGAGATCCAAGGGTTTCGATGATGCTGCCCTGATCGGGTCGGCTGGAGACGTCTTGGAAGGCCCGACCTTCAGCTTGGGTTGGGTGAGCGATGGGGCAATGTGCACGCCGGGTCTCGAGCGACACATCCTTGCGTCGATCACCCGTGAGGTCACCATCGACGCTGCGCGAAATGGAGGCATCGCTGTGCGAGAAGAGCGGTTCCCGAGATCGGCGCTTCTCGAGGCAGACGAGGTGTTCATCATGTCGACCGTGCGCGAGGTATTGCCTGTAACGGCGGTCGGCGACACCGAACTCGAACCAGGGCCTGTCACGGCGCGCCTTCGCGATGGCTTCGGCGAGATCGTCCGGGCCGAAACAGTGTGAGCGGTCTTCTCACTGCAGTGGACGAGTTGTATGACGGGTGCGTCACGGATCCGGCGAGCTGGCATGACCAGGCATTCGTCGATTGGGGCGATGCGGTAGCGACCTCCTACACCCTCGACCGGCAATCTGCCCGGGCTGTGCGACGTTGCCTGAACGCCGGTCGAAAGCTCCAACTGTTTTGGGTGGACCGCAGCACGGCTCAGGCACCTACGGCATGGAGGTCTCGGGTCGACCTTGCACTTGGTGCTCGAGCATGGCGGCCTCAGCTCGAGCTTGCTGAGTACCTGCTCGACCGCGACGGCGACGAAGCCGTTTTTGATGTTGTGACCGCCCTGTTTCCGCTGGTCCGCAATCAGCCGTTCATGGATGGCGTGGCCTACGACGAGTGGCTTGCCAGCCGATAGGCCTCACGATCTCTACGCATTCTGTCTGTCGTTGTAGCATCGGTCACATGCGTCGACGATTCATACTGATCGTGCTCGGAGTCGTCGCGTTTGTGGCCGCCGGTTGTTCGTCATCGGATGGGGCTGACACCACCACTACCGAGGCCGCCCCAGTCACGACAATCACTCTGGGATCAACCACGACGACGACCGGCGCTTCCACGACCACGCTGGCCCCCATCAACCAATTGTCTGCACCTGAGTATCAGATCGTGCAGCGCATCGAGAGCGATTCCGGTGGGGACGAAGTCGTGGCATTGCTTGATCCTGACTCGTATGGAACCTTGACGGACCTTGATCTGTTCGATCTCATCGCAGAGATCACGGAGCAATTTCCGCCGGTGACAACGCTGCACGTCGTCGATGATCCTGCAGCGGCGAACGTGGTTGCCGACCCCGATGCATCAGAGGAGGCGCGGGCGGTGCTCAACGAGCATTACTTCGCTCGACTCGACAACGGATTCCGGATCACATACCTCGGTCCGTTTGCGTCTAGCGGAACGGTTGTGCTGGGAAGCTGACCTTCTCAACTCAGCAGAATGGATGCCGAGATGAGGAAGCTGCTGAACCCGACGATGTCGGTTGTCAGGGTGAGGAAGATGTTCGAAGCCACCGCAGGATCTTGACCGCTGCGTCGCAGCAGAACCGGGATCCCTGCACCAACGGCCCCGGCTGCGACAAACGACACCCATACGGAGACGAACACGATGACCGCCATCGCTAGCGGGTCGATTTCTGCCGAGTCCGAAGACTGGAAGAGACCGATCGTCAGAGCACCTACGAGTGCTGCTGTGCAAGCCATGATCAAGCCATCGACGAAGCCAATCGTGACTTCGCGCCGTATTGCGCGAGGCGCTCGACCACGCGGCAGATCTCCAACGGCCATCGAGCGAATAATCACGGCAAGGCTTTGGGCGCCAGAGTTCCCGGCGAGTAGGGCAATGAGCGGCATGTAGGCAGCGAGCACCGCATAGGTGGCGAGTGTGGCCTCGAACTGGGAGATGACCGCTGCAATGAAGACTCCGACACCGAGGTTGAACGCGATCCAGGGGAGTCTGCGGCGTATCGAAAGCGATACCGGTGTGTAGACAGTCTCTTCTTCACCGGCACCAACCATCACCGCGATGTCTTCACCTGCCTCAGCCTGTATGGCCTCGAGTGCTTCTGCGACCTTGACCATTCCAACCAGCTTGAGGTGCTCGTCGACAACTGGGATTGCGATCAAGCGGTACCGCTGCACGAGGTCGGTGACCTGTTCCCGATCCGTATCTGTTCGGACGCTGACAACATTGGGCTCCATCACGTCATCGAGTCCAGCTGCCGGTCTTGCGAAGACGAGGTCACGGAACGAAATGACACCAAGCAGTTCGTCTGCATCGCTCACTACGTATACGTACAGAAGGTTCGAGCCAAGTTCGCCATGAAGACGTCGGAGAGCTTCGATTGCCTCACCCACTGTGAGCCCGACCGGAAGAGCCGCATAGTCGGTGGTCATCATTCCGCCAGCCGTGTCAGCGTCATAAGCCAACAACTGCTCGACTTCGAGGGCGGCATCCGGTTCGAGGGCGGCAAGTAGAGCGATCCGCTCAGCCTCGTCGAGGGCCTCGATCACATCCGCTGCCTGATCCGTCTCCATCTCGGAGATGAGCGCAGCGGCGTCCTCGGGCTGGAACTCCTGAAGCACGTCGGCAGCGGGCTCTGGTCGCATCTCGTCGAGCACATCGGCAGCGTCGTCAGTATCGAGATCCGCAAGGAGGTCGGCTGCGCCACCCTCATCGATAGCTTCGAGAATGTCGGCAGCGTCGTGTGGATTCCGTTCGGCAAGCTCTTCCCACGCATCCTGATGGCTGTCGAGATAGGCCTCAGCCTCGTCCGGATCCCTCCGAGCGAGCTCCCTGACCATCGAACCGAACTGGCGCGGGCGTGGAATCCGGAACTTCATGATGCAGTCAGCCTATCGCTTCGTTCTCTGCCTGCCGAAACGCAAACGAGCCCCCAGGGGGAGGGGGCCCGCTCGCATGATTCACAGACCCTCCAGGGGGGACGAGAGGATCCGGATTGGGTCGATCTGACGACCCAGCTCTGCTGACGCTACCGATCCGAGGTGGGCTGTGCTGCCCGAATCGGGCAAGGATTTCGCGGTGCGCCGAAACTAGCTCCAGTTGTCGATGCTTGGGGGCATCTACACGAGTCGGATCTGGCCAGAAGGTCCATCTTCGAAGGACTTCTCTGAGATGTCGCCAATCTTCCAACCGTCCACATCCTCGTCTTTCAACGCCTGGCTGAATGCGTCGGTGAGAGCTGCGTTAACCGCCACCAAGAGTCCACCGGACGTCTGTGCATCTGCCAATATGGTGAGATCGGTCTCGCTTGCGCTGCCCGGACTCACCATTGGACGAACCGCTTGGAGGTTGCGCCTGGTCCCTCCCGGTATCACGCCTTCGTCAGCGAGTGCTCTTGCTGTCGGTAGCAGCGGGACGGAGTCGACCACGATCGTCGCGCTTACCCCCGAGGCGCGAACCACCTCGGAGAGATGTCCGAGCAGTCCGAAACCCGTGACATCGGTCGCACATCTGACGCCGATCCGTCGTGCCGCTCTGGCAGCTCCGGCATTGAGCGCGCTCATCGTTGCGATCGCGAGTTCGGTTGCGGCTGGGTCGGCCGTGCCGCGCTTCACCGCGGTGGAGATCACACCAGTGCCGAGGGGCTTCGTGAGAAAGATCGCGTCACCGGGTTCGGCTGCAGCGTTTGTCATGATGTCCCCTGGCGGAGCGAGACCCGAGACCGAGAATCCGTACTTGGGTTCCTTGTCATCGATCGAGTGGCCCCCGACGATCGTGCAGCCCGCATCAGCCATCACGTCTGCACCTCCTCGGATCACTTCGCCCAGAAGGTCCATGGGCAGGTCATCGCGTGGCCAGCCAACGAGTTGAAGCGCGGTGAGTGGATCTCCACCCATTGCGTAGATGTCCGACAGGGCATTTGCAGCGGCAATCCGGCCCCAGTCGTAAGGGTCGTCAACGATTGGCGTGAAGAAGTCGACCGTTTGGATGAGCGCGACGCCGTTGCCGAGATCGATGACCCCGGCGTCATCCGACCCGGCGAACCCTACGAGAAGGTCCGGGTGCTCGGTCGATGGGTGGCCGTGCAAAGGACGCAGAACCTGCGTCAGCTCGTCAGGTGCGAGCTTGCACGCTCACCCAGCGCCGTGTGAATACGCCGTGAGGCGAACTGGTTCCATGGCGGCGCAAACTAGTGCCCTACGAGCACGCGTCGGTCGCATCGGTTCATTAGCGGTCGTTTGACGAAGCGATCGTGGTGTTGTGGACTATTGCCATGGAGGTGGACATGCAGGTTGGGGTCGTTGGCGGAGGCACAATGGGCATCGGTATCGCACACCAGTTCGCCGCAAACGGCTCACAGGTCACTGTGGTCGATCTCGATCGGGAGACGGCCCAGGCTGCTGTAGATAGGGTTGCGGACACGCTGCGCACGGCGGTGGATAGAGAAAAGCTGACAGCCGAGGCAGGTAGGGATGCGATCGATCTGGTTGGTGCCGCGGACTCCATCGAATCTCTTCCGCTAGGAATGGACCTGATCGTCGAAGCCGTGATTGAAGACGTCACGCTGAAGCAGGGGCTCCTCCAACGGTGTGAGAGTCGCTTCCCGGCGGTCCTCGCAACGAATACGTCCTCGATATCGATCGATCAACTCGCCAGAAACCTGGACCGTCCAGACCAGTTTGCAGGCATGCACTTCTTCAATCCGGTGTGGGCGATTCCCCTCGTGGAGGTCGTGCGGGGCGCTGCGACCTCAGATGAGACACTGGCCAGGATTTCGGCCGTTGTGTCCTTCCTTGGCATGGAAGAGGCGGTGATCAATGACGCTGCCGGCTTCGCAACGAGCCGACTCGGAGTGCTCGTCGGTCTCGAATCGATCCGAATGGTCGAGGAAGGCGTCGGGCGACCTATCGACATCGACACGGCGATGCGTCTCGGGTACCGACATCCGATGGGGCCCCTGATGCTTGGCGATCTCGTTGGGCTCGACGTGCGGCTGAAGATCGCCGAGCACCTTGAATCCGTGTACGGCGAGAGGTTCACCCCTCCCCAGCTTCTCCGCACGATGGTCGCCGACGGCTATCTCGGCAAGAAGACGGGCCGAGGGTTCTACGACTGGTCGACCGGATCAGCCCAGCCCATCGAGGAATGATCTGATCGCGGTGTAGCTCGGTTTCGGGGTCTCTGCGAGAGGGTTGTGCCCCGCTCCAGCGATGACGTCGTGACGGGCATGCGGCAGGAGCTGTGCCATCCGATCATTCAGAGAGGTGTACTTCGAGTCGGTGCTGCCCGTTACCAGAAGTGTGGGTGTCTCGATGCCCCCGAGCTGATCCCACACGGATGGCTGCTGCCCCTGCCCATAGCCAACAAGGGCTGCCGCAAGCCCGTCTGCCGTGTTCGTTGAGCGGACCGCCATGTCGGTCGCACGCTGATCGTCCCGCAGGTGATCGGTGGAAGTGAGACCGGTTGTTGTCCAGCGCTCAAGGAACCCTTCGATGCCCTGGGACCGAATTGCTTCGGCCGTCGTTGCATCGGCGGCAGCTCTCCGGGAGCGGTCTGCACTGTCCTGGATTCCGGCCGTCCCCGACACAAGCACCAATGCGTCAATGGACGCATCGGTGGTGGCTGCGACCAACAAGGCAAGACGTGCGCCTTGGCTGTACCCAAGAATGGGAACTGGCTCGTCGAACGTGTCGAGGATCTCTGCAATCGCAGTCACCGTGTGCCCGATGTCGGAGCTGCTGGAGCCCGAGTTCCCGTGCCCGGGTAGATCTGGTGCGATGATCTCGCGATTCAGGGCCGCCGCACACGGTTCGAACTGCGCTCCGGTGAGTGTGAAACCGTGCAGCGCAAGGAGCGGTGAACCTTCACCAAACCGTCGGATGTGGAGCACGGTTAGGCGTCGATGGGTACTTCGGTGGTGAGCACCTTGTAGGCAACTGCTGCTGCGGCCACGACCAAGGCGAGTGCGATGAGCATCTTCATATGGCAATGGTACCGGTTCTCGGAGGTGTCCTCCCATCGAAATGCGGTCGCTCGACGACTCGATGGATGTGTGGCTCGGTACGCTTTCACGATGCAGGCCGATGCCCCCGAGAGCCGGATTGTTCCTTCCCGAAGACGGATCTTCATGGTCGCGTCGTGGGGCACCCTCGCTTTCAACGTTCTCGTGATTCTCGGTGGAACGATTGTGCGGGCGACGGGCTCGGGCGATGGCTGTGGTGACTCCTGGCCAAAGTGTGGTGATCAGTTCATCCCACCGAACCCAACGGTCGAGACCTTGATCGAGTACATGCACAGGACCTCGTCGTTCGTGGCCGGGCTGGGTGTCGCGTTGGTGTTTGGTCTGGCACTGTGGATATTTCCGCGCCGACACATCGTGCGGAAGGCTGCAACCTGGTCTGGGGTGTTTCTGGTGATTGAAGCTCTGCTCGGAGCGGCTCTGGTGATCTTTGGCTGGGTGGACGCTGATGTGTCTGCCGGCCGCATCACTGTTGTGCCGCTTCACCTTTTGAATACGTTCCTGTTGCTCGGTGCGCTTTCTCTCACAGCTTGGTGGGGCTCAGGAAACCCGAGCCCTCGACAACCGGTCACTTCGCGCACGGGTTGGTGGCTGATTGGCGGCGCTGGCATCTTGCTCGTTCTCGGTGCGACCGGTGCGCTGAACGCACTCGCCGACACGGTCTTCCCCGCCGAGTCCGTGTCGGGTGATCTGTCCGAGAAGTTCGGGCCAACAGCCCCGGCTCTCAGCCGGCTCCGCATTGTCCATCCGTTCGTCGCAATCATCGGTGGGATGCTCGTCGCGTGGATAGCGACCAAGGAATCCAAGCGTTCGAGCGATGTGACGAAGAAGCTCGCGACGACCGTCACCATCATTGTGCTGAGTCAGATGTTCATCGGTATCGCAAACATCTACTTCCTTACGCCTTTGTCGATCCAGGTGATCCATTTGATGGTCGCCGACCTCCTCTGGATCACATACGTGCTGTTCGGTGCGTCGCGGCTGGGTGAACCGGCACATGACAGGGAACGCCCGGCGGTGCCAGCGTGACTGACACGATGTCACCGAGCGGACTGGACCAGGTCAAAGCGTATGTCGAGCTGACAAAGCCGAGGATCGTCGAGCTTCTGCTGGTGACGACCATTCCTGCAATGGCGGTTGCCGCGCAAGGTTGGCCAGGGCTGTGGCCCATCTTGTATGCGCTGATCGGCGGGACGCTGTCGGCGGGCGGTGCGAATGTCATCAACCAGGTGTACGACGACGACATCGACCAGGTGATGGCGAGGACGTCGGGTCGGCCTCTTCCAACGGACCGCGTCTCGAAACGGGCAGCAGTGGTCTTTGGCATCGGGCTTGGGGTCGCAGGATTCGTGGTGTTGTGGATCGGAACGACGCTGCTCGCAGCTGTCCTGTCCGTCGTCGCATATCTGCTGTATGTGTTGGTGTACACGATGCTGCTGAAGCGGTCCACAACGCAGAACATCGTTCTGGGAGGTGCAGCCGGTGCGATTCCACCATTGATCGGCTACGCCGCCGTCGCAGGGACGCTGTCATCAGCGGCGTGGGTGATGTTCGCCATCGTGTTCTTCTGGACCCCGTCCCACTTCTGGGCGCTGTCTCTCAAGTATGAGGATGACTATCGGGCGGCATCGATCCCGATGCTGTCCGTCGTCGCCGGCGAAGGCCCAACACTGAGCCAGATCCTCTGGTACGCCGTTGCGACAGCTGGCGTCAGTCTTCTCCTTGTACCCGCCGCGGGCATGGGTGCGATCTATGCGGTCGTAGCTGTCGTATCCGCGTCTGCGCTTGTCGTGTTCGCCGTGCGGCTCGTCTCTGACCAGGGAAGTGCGATGAAGTACTTCGGCATTACCAACGTGTATTTGGCACTGGTGTTTCTCGCGATGCTTGTTGACCGCGTGGTTCTCGATTCCGCTGTCGGTGGGGCAGAGCTGTGGACGACGGTTGGGTCGGTGCTTGTGGCTGGGTCCCTCGTGATGATCGTTCTCCAGGAGTCCAAGCCAGGAATGCGGGCCGAGGGTGTGTCACCGGTTCGGCACGTGGTCGAGGTTGGGATCACCGTCGTCTTTGCCGTGGCCCTTGTGATTTCGGTCTGGATGGTCGTCCTGTAGCGCTCCGGCGCACGACGGTCTGTGTCTCTAACCTCTCGACGTGTCCGACACAGCTCCGATTCGACCCGAGGAACGATTCGATGAACTTCGTGTCGCGTCGTATCTGCAGGCCGCAGTTCCAGAGCTCTTCTCGGGTGCCATCGTGTTCGACCAGTTTCCCGGTGGTGCCGCCAACTTGACCTATCGAGCGACTGTCGATGACGGTCGAGAGTTCGTGCTCCGGCGTGCACCGCTTGGAGAGGTTGCCAGGAGCGGCCACGACATGGCTCGTGAGTACAGAGTTCTGTCGCGATTGTGGGCAGAGTTCCCGCTTGCCCCGAGGGCATATCACTTCTGCGAGGACCCGGACATCATGGGGAAACCCTTCTTTGTCATGGAGCGACGAAGAGGTGTTGTGGTACGAAAGAGATGGCCTCCGGAATACGCCGAGTCGCCCGCCCTTCGGCGAAGTGTTGGTGAAGCGCTCGTGGATGCGCTCGTCGACCTGCACGCCGTCGAACCGTCCTCTGTCGATCTCGAGACGCTGGGTCGCCCGGTCGGTTTCGTTGAGAGACAGATCGACGGCTGGACCCGCAGATGGGAGCGGGCAGCAACCCGTCCGGTACCCGATATGGATCGTGTCGCAGAGCTACTTTCGGAGGGCACGCTCCCTCCGGCGTCTGCGGTGATCCTTCACAACGATTACAAGCTTGACAACACCATGGTCGACGACGCCGGTGGCTTGGTTGCAGTCTTTGATTGGGACATGGCAACGATCGGCGACCCCCTTGTCGATGTGGGCACACTCCTTGCGTACTGGGCACAACCTGATGACCCGACGTATGCGGTGTTTGGCGAGGAAGCCGTGGCGATTGGCGAGGCGATGCCCAAACACGAGGTCCGCATGCGGTATGCGGAGCGCAGCGGCCGCGATCTCGCTGACGTCTCGTACTACGAGGCGCTCGCGCTGTTTCGGATCGCAGTGATCATCGAACAGATCTATGCCAGGTATGTCTCCGGCCAGACAACCGATGCGCGGTTCGCCGCCTTCGAACCCATCGCGCCACTCCTCGCCGGCGCTGCTCGCCAGCTTCTTGAGGAGTAGGCGTCACCCTGGCGGCGGCACCCGACGTCCAGATGGCTACCTTGTGGATATGCCAAACGACGAAATTGAGGGCCTTCGACAAGACATCGACGCGGTAAACGCACAGATCCTTCGTCTCTTGTCGGAGCGCCAGGATCTCTCGGTCGCAATCGCTGCAATCAAGGCCAGTGGAGACATCCCCTTGTACTCGCATGAGCGCGAAGCCCAGCTTCTTGAGCAGTTCAGGAAGGATGCGGAGAGCTACGACCTCGATCCTGATTACGTCGAGGAGCTGATGAACGTGGTGCTGAGGCACTCACGCGCAGCACAGAGAGAGAGTGTGCAGCGGGGGAATTCCTGACCGTGCCGAGTGAGTGGCTCAGGGCAGGGAACGATGGTCAGATGCGATGCTGGTGGGGTTCCGGCGACGACGACTACGAGCTTTACCACGATGCCGAATGGGGTTTTCCGCAGGGCAACGACTACCGGCTATTCGAGAAGATCTGTCTCGAAGGGTTCCAGTCCGGGCTCAGCTGGCTCACGATTCTTCGCAAGCGTGAAAACTTCAGGGCGGCTTTTGACGGCTTCGACTGGAGCCGCGTGGCGGGGTACGACGAAGATGATGTGGCGCGACTGCTCGACGATGCGGGAATTGTCCGACACCGGGGCAAGATTGAGGCGACGATCAACAATGCGGCTCGTGCGTCGGAGCTGGTTGACGAACGGGGCTCGCTTGCTGCATATTTCTGGTCTTGGGAACCAGATCGTCGACCTGCCCCTGATCCGCTTCCCGCGACAACCGATGTCTCCACTGCGCTGTCAAAGGATCTCAAGAAGAGGGGCTGGAGGTTCGTCGGTCCGACCACGGCCTACGCCTTTATGCAGGCCATGGGCCTGGTAAATGATCACGTCGAAGGATGCCTCATCGGGGCCCGGGTCGATGAGGCGCGAGATGCGTTCGAGGTTCCCGCGTAGCCGACTGACGGTCAGTCGTACTCCTTCTTGGCCTCTCGGGTCATCAACTCGCGGATGGCAATGTCCGGTGAGAGGCCGTCGTAGAGGACCCGCCCGACTTGGCGAGCGATCGGCATGTCAACGTCGGCCCGTTCCGCAAGTGCGAGCACACCACGGGTGGACTTGACACCTTCTGCAACCATGTTCATTTCACCGACGATTGCGTCGAGCTGTCGTCCCTGACCCAGGCCAACACCGACCTTGTGATTCCTGCTCTGCGTCGAATTGCAGGTCGCTACGAGGTCTCCAATGCCGGCGAGGCCAGCGAACGTTCGGGCGTCGCCACCGAGGGCGACTCCGAGTCGGGTCATCTCAACGAGTGCCCTGGTGATGAGGGTTGCGAGGGTGTTGTCACCGAACCCCATCCCCTGAGCCATCCCAGCGGCGATCGCCATGACGTTCTTGACCGCGCCAGCGGTCTCGGATCCAACGACGTCGTGGTGCCGGTACACACGGAACCGCGGATTCATGAATACGTCCTGAAGGGATGCAGCGACGTCATCATCCTGGAGTGCGACAACCGTGGCCGCAGGCTGACCTGCAACGATCTCTCGTGCAAGGTTTGGTCCCGTGAGGATGCCTATTCGCTCGGTGTTGTGCTCGGGTAGGACATCGGCGATCACCTCAGTCATCCGCATGAGCGATTCCTGCTCGATGCCCTTGCTGAGAGACAGGATCGGAACATCGGACGGAACGATTGATGCACATTCCTGGAGGACATGGCGCATCCCATGGGACGGGACGCCGAGAACAATTGCATCAGCCCCTTCGACTGCCATCGCAAGCTCGCTCGTGGCTCGAAGTGCCGCGGGGAGTTCGAAACCTGAGAGATACGCGGTATTGGTGTGGAGATCGTTGATCTCCAGAGCAACGTTGTTTCTTCTCGCCCAGACCACCGTGTCCACTTTGACGGCGATCATCGCAGCAACGGCGGTGCCCCAGGATCCGGCGCCAATGACGGCATATCGCATCGTTGTCTCCCTCGCCTCGGCGTTGTTCGCTCCACCTTACGTTCGTGCTCGCCTTCGCGGGATCACAGGCGGGGTAGGAGGCACGAGTGCGCTGCCAATCCTGACCGATACACACAGACCCCGCGAATTACATACTTGCAATTCGACGCGACCAGTAGCAAGGTACCGCTCGTGCCTCTGGGGAACACCATCTCTGCGCCAGGTTCGAGGTCATACGTTCTCGACACATGCGTACTTCTCGCCGACCCCCAGTCAGTGCTCCGATTCGATGAGCATGATGTCGTGCTCCCGATGGTGGTCATTGAAGAGCTCGACCGCCAAAAGACCCGGATGGACGAGGTCGGAGCCAATGCCCGTTCAGCAATTCGCCTCCTTGAGGAGATGGGTGCATCGCTGCCCGGCGGCTTGTCTGCACCTGTCGATCTACCAACCGGTGGGACTGTCCGCATCGAGTTGAACGGAGTCCACTCCGAGCGGCTTCCTGAGGTGCTCGACCCACAGACCCCGGATCATCGAATTCTTGCCACATGCCTGAACCTCAAGGATGCTGGGAGCGATGCGGTACTCGTCACCAAGGATGCAGCGCTCCGGATCAAGGGTGCACAACTCGACGTAGATGTAGAGGACTACCGCGGCGACATCGTCCAGGTGGACGAGTCGTACTCGGGCGTATCAGAGTTCGAGGTGGATCAGGACGTCATCGACGAGCTATACGACTCGGGCAAGGCCGTGATCCCCGAGCTCGATGGAATCATCAATCAGTACCTGGTACTCAAGGGCCCTGGCTCATCGTCGGCGCTCGCGAGGGTCGCGGAGGACGGGCTCGACCCGGTCGCCATCAGGATTCCCGGTTCTCGACACATGTTCGGGATCGAAACCAAGAACCTCCGCCAGGCCTTTGCAGCCGACCTGCTGCTTGACCCGGATGTGTCCGCTGTGAGCCTCATGGGCGTTGCCGGTACAGGGAAGACCTTCCTGTCGCTTGCATCGGCGCTTGAGCAGGTGCTCGAACTCGGCCGGTATCGCAGGGTCAGTGTGTATCGCCCGCTCATCGCCGTGGGTCGGCAGGAGGTCGGATTCCTCCCGGGCGACCTCAACGACAAGCTCGAGCCATGGATGGCTGCCGTGCACGACAACCTCTATGCGCTCTTCGGTGGTGATGGTTCAAACCCCCGTGATTCCGTTGAGGAGCTGTTTGAGCGTGATGTTCTCGATATGGCCGCGGTGACCTTCTTGCGTGGACGATCCATTACGGGTGAGATCGTGATCGTCGACGAAGCGCAGAATCTGGAGCTTCCAACGCTCAAGGTGATTCTGACGCGGATGGCTGCAGACTCGAAGGTGATCTTCTGTGGTGATCTCACTCAGGTAGACAACCCTTACGTTTCGCCATATGGCGGGCTGTCTGCGTTGATCGAGAAGTTCAAGGGCAATCCGATGTTCGGTCATGTCACGATGGAACGAACAGTCCGGAGTCCGCTGGCCGACCTTGCGACCAAGCTGCTGTAGCCGAGTTCGCGAACAGTTGCGGTGAGCAAGGCACCACAATGCCGATCGACGTGAAGAGGCTGAAACCTGATGGCCGCAAAGGACTACTTCGAACTCACCGACCGAGGACGCGCTATGCGGTTGCGCGCCGTTGCGATTCGAGCACTCGAAAAGTACGACCTGAATGTTGTCCGCATCAGAGCAATGACCGATGCAACCAACGGGATCTTCCGCCTGGATTCCTCGGACGGTTCTCGCTATGCGATGCGTGTGGGCCTCGGACCACCGGCTGGCCACACCAAAGGCGAGATGCGGTCCGAGGCAGAGTGGATTGCATCGCTCATTGAACAGCCGAACGTTCAGGTGCCGGCAGTCATCGCCGCACGAGACGAATCGCAGGTCGTGACTGCGGCGGCTGAGGGTGTACCGCACGAGCGTCCGTGTGTCGTGTTCTCCTGGCTCGAAGGCCCACTGCTTGCGGACCGAATCGACCAGCACAACTTTGAGTTGTACGGCGCGGCGATGGCCGACCTACACGTGGCGGCGCTGTCGTTCGCTCCCTCTCCCGAGTTCACTGCCCCCCGATACGACAAGGTGTATCCCTACGACCTTCCCTTCGTCGTGTTCAGCGATGCTGGCGACGACTTGTTGCCACCGAAGCGAGAAGCGGTGTTTCGGCAGGGTTACGACATCGTGGACAAGACGTTCTCGGGTCTCTCGACGACCGGCCCTATGCGCATGATCCACGGCGACATGCACGGCTGGAATGTGAAGATCAATCGCGGTCGCATCGCCGTATTCGACTTCGAGGACATGGTGTGGGGTTGGCCCATCCAGGACATCGGTGTTGCGATGTACTACTACTGGCGCCGCGATGACTTCGATTCCTTGGTTGAAGCGTTTCGGCGGGGATACGAGACGGTGGCACCATGGCCCGGTCGCGATGGCGATCTGTGGTCAGTGCTCATCGCTCGCTCACTACTGATGGCGAACGATGTGATCCAGCAACCGGAGTGGATTGACGAAGCGCCGACGATCTATGAGCTCGGAGAGAAGCGGATCACGGACATGCTCCGACGGCTGAAGTAGCCGCCCACAGCGGGTGTGGGTGACGGTTCAGGTCGAGGCGCCGGGAACGACGAATGCTCTAAACCGATGGGCGCCGTCGTGCGGGAGCCGCACCGATACCGCAGTCCCGGTTTCATCGTGCGAGAGAGAAGACACGTCGCCTGCCTCGTGCACTTCGGCGAGTACCTCACCCCGGTCATACGGGATCAACAGATCGAGCTCAATCGTCTTGGCATCGAGCCGATCCACGAGCGCTCCGAGAAGGTCATCGATTCCTTCGCCAGTCTTGGCGGAGATGAACTGGGCGGCGGGATGAAGTGTTCTGAGCCTGCCCTCTGCGGTCTCATCTATCGCATCAATCTTGTTGAAAACGATGAGTTCCTCGACGTCTGCCGCACCAATCTCGTTGAGGACGCTCCGCACGGATGCCACCTGATGATCAGGATCGGCATCGGAGGCATCGACCAGGTGGAGCAGCAGGTCGGCATCCGCGGCCTCTTCAAGGGTCGATCGGAAGGCTTCGACGAGTTCGTGGGGAAGCTCTCTCACGAACCCGACGGTGTCGGATACCAGCGCCGTGTGGCCGTGTGGGAGTTCAAGCTTCCGGACGGTGGAGTCCAGAGTTGCAAAGAGACGATCCTCGACCAGCACCCCTGCATCCGTGAGCTCGTTGAACAGCGTCGACTTTCCGGCGTTTGTGTATCCGACGATGGCAATCACTGGCTCGCCTGAGGAGCGACGACGCTTGCTTCGTGTATCCCTCGACCGCTTGGCATCCTTCAACTCTCGCTCGATCTTTCGGATGCGGTCCAGAATCCTCCGACGGTCCGTCTCGAGTTTCGTCTCACCCGGCCCTCGTGTACCGATACCGGCGCCAAGCCTGCTGAGGGCAGTTCCTTGGCCCTTGAGACGAGGGAGGCGATACCGGTACTGCGCAAGTTCCACCTGCATCATTCCCTCTTTGGTGTGAGCGTGCTGCGCAAATATGTCGAGGATGAGCGCTACTCGATCGACCACGTCACATTGGAATGCTTGATGCAGATTCCGTTGCTGGGCAGGTGAAAGCTCGTTGTCAAAGACGACAACGTCGATGTCTTCCACCTTCGAAACCCCGACGAGTTCGCTGAGCTTGCCCTTGCCGAGAAATGTTGCCGGATCGGGGCGCTCGCGTTTCACGAGTTCAGCAACAACGGGCTCAGAACCAGCAGTGTCGGTCAGCAGTGCGAGCTCCTCAAGGCTTGAAGTTCCACGCGCCCGATCGTTCTGACTGCGCACCAGTCCGATGAGCATCGCGCGCTGTCGCTCGACATCAAGGTCGGTGACCGATGCCGTCAGGCGCTGCCTCTGGCGCGCTACGTGCGCACCTGTCTCGTCTGCCATGTGCCAAAGGTACTGCTGAGAGCGGTCTGGACTGTTGCTGTCTTGCGGATTCGATGCCTACTCTGCTCGCTCACACGGGCTTGCCCCGTGTTCTTAACCAACATATGGAGGCTTAGGTGAACGACAACCTGAAGAAATGGTTGCCGTGGATCGCCGTTGCGGCCGTAGCTCTTATCGTGATTGTCATCATCGCTGTGAACAGCGGCGGCGACGACGAAGCTGCTGATACGACGACCACGTCGTCGACAGAGGCTGGCGAGACGACTACAACGTCAGAAGCAACGGAAGAAACCACAACAACGTCAGAGGCTGGCTCAGAGAAGCCAGAACCTGGTCCGCTTGGTGCAATCGAGGTCGCTGCAGGCGAAGACATCCAGATTCGGACAGTCCAAGCAATTACCGGTGACGTCGCATTCCTTGGTGTGCCGAACCAGCGCGGTGTCGAAATCGCGATCAACGACTTCGGTCCGATCAAGGGACACAACGTATCGATCGGTACGCCACTTGACGATCTCTGCTCCGCAGAAGGCGGTCAGGCCGCTGGCCAAACCGTTGCCGCTGATGAGCAGGTCGTTGGCTCGATCGCCACGTCATGCTCCGGTGCTGCTGTCGCAATGGCTCCGCTGGTCGCCGAGGCAGGTCAGGTCATGATCTCGCCTTCGAACACATCGCCAGCGCTGACATCCGACCTCCAGGGGACGGCTGGTGACAACTACAACGCTGGCTACTACAGGACGGCACACAACGACCTGTTCCAGGGTGCTGCTGTTGCGGACTTCGTGTACAACGAACTCGGTCTCACCAAGGCCGCAGCCATCCATGATGGCGATCCGTACACCAATGGACTTGCTGCTGCCTTCCAGGCTGCATTTGAGGAGCTTGGTGGCGAAGTCGTTGCCTTCACGGCTGTGAACAAGGGCGACACGGACATGGTTCCTGTGTTGACTGAAGTTGCCGCAGCCGAGCCTGAAGTGCTGTTCTACCCAATCTTCATGCCAGAAGGTGGCTTCATCGCCCAGCAGTCGAAGACTGTTGCAGGGTTTGAGAACATCACCATGATCGCAGCTGACGGTCTGTTGACCGACAACTTCATGGAGCTCAAGGAGTCCGAAGGAACGTACTTCTCCGGTCCAAACCTTGACTACGGCAACAACACGTCGGAGACGGGTCAGAATGCTGAGGGTTTCCTCGCTGCATATGACACGGAGTATGGCGAGGCGCCGTCTGCAGCCTTCTGGGCTCACAGCTATGACGCCGCGGTTCTCCTGATGTCGGCAATCGATAGCGTTGCTGTCGAGCTCAGCGATGGTTCGCTGTTCATCGATCGTCAGGCCTTGCGCGACGCGCTTACGGCGACGTCGAACTTCGGTGGAATCATCGGCACCTTGTCGTGTGACGAGTTTGGGGACTGTGGAGCGCAGCGGATTTCCGTCGTGCACCATCTCGACTCTGAGGACATCAACGCAGGCAAGACCAACATCGTGTACGAGTTCACGCCTTAACGGCTGATTCGAATCACGTCTGATAGGCAGAAGGCCGGCGCCAGAGGCGCCGGCTTTCTGCTTTACTCGCACAGCACATGACGACCGACACTGTCGCGCCGAAACCGCGCACGTTCCGATTCTCCTGGACTGACTCGTTCCTTTGGGCCGCGAGGGTCACGGCGCTATTCGTCGTGCTGTGGGGCTTTGTTGGAGCGATCGCACTAGGCGTTGAAGGAAACGGCCTCAGTGCCGACGCCTGGAAGCAGCTGATTGTCTCAGGCCTCACCACCGGCTCGATGTATGGCCTCATCGCACTCGGCTACTCCATGGTGTATGGCGTTTTGGGTTTCATCAACTTCGCCCATGGCGAGGTCTTCATGGTCGGCGCCATGGTCGGATTCTTTGCCTCGGAGGCCTTGTTCGAGATAGGCCTGTGGGAGTCCAACTTCATCATCGCCATCGCAATCGTCCTCCTGATCGCGATGTTCTCGTCGACCTTGACGGCAGTGTTGATCGAGAAGATCGCCTATCGACCGCTGCGGAACTCGCCGCGATTGATTCCGCTGATTACCTCGATAGGAATGTCGTTCTTCATCCAGAACGCAACACAGCTTCTCGTCGGTCCGGCGGTGAAGACCTATCCCGCCCCTCCGACGTGGCTTTCCGACCCTGTCAACATCCTCGGGTTCAGCGTGTCAGGGACGGCAATCCTGGTTCTGGTGATGGCCTTGGTCTCGATGACGGGGCTTTGGCTATATGTGAATCGGTCAGCAACGGGCAGAGCGATGCGCGCGGTCGCAGAAGACAAGGAAATCGCCGCTCTCATGGGGATCAACGTAAACCGCGTGATCGTGACCACGTTTGCGGTCGGTGGAGCGATGGCCGGCGTCGCGGCGATTCTCTGGGGCTTGTTGTTCCGCGGCGTGAGCTTCATCACTGGATTCCTGCCTGGAATCAAGGCCTTTACCGCTGCGGTGCTTGGCGGAATCGGCAACATCGTTGGAGCAATGTTCGGTGGGGTCCTGCTTGGACTGTTCGAGAGCCTCGGACCAAATGTCGTGCTTCGAGGCCTTTCCTGGCAGATTCCCGCCGCGTTGGGCGTGGTGCTTCTTGTTGCAGGAGTCGGAGCCATCGTGGGTGGCAGGACCTTGAAACGCAAGACGCTCATCGTTCTTGGTGCAGCGGCGATCATGCTCGGGATTACTGGTCTTGCTGGCTGGACGATCGAAATCCCTGGGCTCAGCCAGCTCAAGGACTTCGTCGCATTCACGGCGCTCGTCCTTGTGTTGATATTCAAGCCGTCGGGCTTGTTCGGTGAGCAGTTATCGAAGGAGGACCGCGCCTGATGACTGACACAGAGCTTCGAATCGACGCGTCATCATCTTCCTCTTCCCAGGGTGTCGACTGGGGGCGCATTCAACGCTGGGGCGCATATGCCGGTCTCACCTTGGCCTTCGTCGCCGCGGCAGGAATGGTCACCACACTCGACCGACGGCTGATCATCGATCCATGGCTCTCGCTCGGGTTCCTGAGCCTGTTGTGGGTCCCAGTCGTCTTCGGATACATCGCGGGGAAGAAAGACAGTGTCGATGGAGCTGAGGATGCTCCAAGTGACCAGCGAGACCTCGTCGCTGGTCTGGTAACGGGCCTGCTGTCTGGTCTCTATTTCGGTTTGTTCATCGTCATCATCGATTCTTTTGACCTCACCGACATCTTCCGCAACCTCACGCCTGGACTCGTCGAACTGCTGACCTTTGGGCGGCCGATCGGCGTCGCGGTTGTGCTCTGGATACTTGGCTGCGGACTTCTCGGGCTGTTCGGCGGAGCGCTCCACGTTATCCCCGAGCGGCTCCGGCGCTGGCTGGCCTCTGGCTCTTCGGCAGTGATCCTTGTTGCTCTCGTCGAGCCAGTGCTGACAGACCTTGCGCAGGGTCTGCATGTTGAGTTCATCACTGACTTCGTGTACGCCCTGAATGGGGGTCTCACTTCGGTTGCAGCGCTGCTCATCTTCGTGATATTTGGTGCGATCGGTGCGCAGTCCGATGGCAAGACGCTTACCGAGCGACGCATCGAGCGAATGAACCTCCCCAAAGAAGAACGTCTTCGAAAGAACGCCCTCGCAGCGGTGATCACGATTCTCGCCGTGATTCTCCTGCCGATGGTGCTTGGCGGGCTCTCAAACGAGCTCCTGGCCAATGTTGGGCTCTTCGTCCTCATGGGGCTTGGCCTCAACATCGTCGTTGGATCGGCAGGACTGCTCGACCTCGGGTACGTGGCGTTCTTTGCAGTCGGTGCCTACACCACAGCAATTCTGACATCGGCGCAGTCACCCTATTGGAACCCAGAGTTGACGCTCAATTTCCTGAGGCCAGAGGGCTGGTTCATCATGGCGATGGTGATCGTGATGTCTGCCATCGCGGGCATCTTCATCGGCACTCCCGTGATTCGGCTGCGCGGTGACTACCTCGCGATCGTCACGCTCGGCTTCGGTGAGATCATTCGCGTGCTGTTCCAGTCCGACTGGTTGGCGCCGTACTTTGGCGGCGCACAGGGCATCACGAACGTGCCTTCGGCCGAGCTGGGGCCGATCGAACTCCCTGGCACCAACTCCCAAGTGATGTTCTACCTGATCTCGGTGTTCGTCGGGATCGCGATCTATGTGTCTTGGCGGTTGAATCGATCGCGAACGGGTCGTGCGTGGACTGCCCTTCGCGAGGACGAGGATGTAGCTGAGGCGATGGGAATCAATACCACCGCTTCAAAGCTCACTGCGTTTGTAACCGGCGCAATCCTTGCTGGTTTGGCCGGAATGCTGTTTGCAGTGAAGGTGGGTTCGATCTTCCCAAGCTCCTTCAAGCTTCTCGTTTCCCTGATCATCCTTGTCGTTGTGATTGTCGGTGGCATGGGCTCGATCCCAGGTGTCATCATCGGTGCCGTTGTGCTCATCGGCATTCTCGGTGGGCCCACGCAGCCTGGTCTGCTTCAAGAATTCGGGGAGTTCAAGCTGCTTGTGTATGGCGTTCTTCTCGTCGTGATGATGCTGAAGCGGCCTGAAGGCCTCTGGCCGTCGATGCGAAGACAGAGAGAGCTTCATCAGGACGAGATGAGCCAGGACGCGTGGCTCACAGGTACACCCGGCGATGCTGATGCAGCGGAGGTCGAAGACTGATGCCACTTCTAGAGATCAACGGGCTTCGAAAAGCGTTCGGCGGAGTTCAAGCGCTCGATGGCGTGAACTTCCACGTCGACGAGGGTGAGATCGTTTCGGTAATCGGACCGAATGGCGCAGGAAAGACTTCGTTCTTCAACGTGATCACCGGCTATTTCGAACCAGACGAGGGCGAGATCATCTTCAGAGGCCTCAACGTCGCCGGCCACGAGCCGCACGAGATCACCGAGCTCGGCATTGCTCGCACCTTCCAAAACGTGCGACTCTTTCCCAACATGACCGTGCTTGAGAATGTCATGGTTGCCCAGAACTGCCGCACCAGTTCAGGGGCATGGGCATCCCTGCTGAACCTTCCTTCGTATCGCCGTGAGGAGAAGGAGATCGAGGAAAGAGCGAAAGAGATTCTGTCGTTCTTCGGTAAGCGTCTCAAGGGATACCGGTGGGATCAGCCTGCGTTCGTGCTGTCGTATGCGAATCGAAGAAGACTGGAGATTGCCAGAGCAATGGCCACCCAGCCGGAGCTGATTCTCCTCGATGAACCAACCGCAGGTATGAACCCTCGCGAAACTGCGGAGCTGACCGATCTGATTCGACAGCTCAGAGATGAGCGGGGCTTCACCATCGTTCTGATCGAACATGAGATGCGTGTGGTTCGTGATGTTTCCGATCGGGTCGTTGTGCTCGACCACGGAGTGAAGATCGCTGAGGGTGACTACGAGAGCGTCTCGCACGATCCAGACGTCATCGAGGCGTACCTCGGTCGGCCTGCGGAGGCAGGATGACAGAGGAACGGACCCCGGTCCTTTCGTTCGATGCCGTGAACGTGCACTACGGACCTGTGCATGTTCTCAAGGATGTCGATCTCAAGATCTATGCCGGCGAGATGGTGTGTCTACTGGGTGGCAACGCCTCGGGCAAGACCACAACGCTCAAGACCGTTCTCGGCATGGTGCAACCGAGCAGCGGTGATGTGTCGGTCGATGGGGAGGTGGTGACTGGCATGACAACCGCAGATATCGTCTCTCGCGGTGTCACCATGGTTCCTGAGAACCGCCGGCTGTTCAAGCGGATGACGGTCAAGGAGAACCTTGTGATCGGCGCATACCTTCGTGAAGACCAAGACAGCCTCGATGACGATCTCGAGTCAATCTTCGAACTCTTCCCGCGAGTCAAGGAGCGGCTGAGCCAGAAGGCGGGAACGCTGTCCGGTGGCGAGCAGCAGATGGTCGCTGTCGGTCGAGCGCTCATGGCGAAGCCGAAGGTGCTGCTGATGGACGAGCCGTCTATGGGGCTGGCCCCGGTGCTGGTGCAGCAGAACTTTGACATTATTGAGCAGATCAATGATCAAGGTGTCACGGTGTTCATGGTCGAGCAGAACGCAAACATGGCGCTCTCGATCGCAGATCGTGGGTACGTGCTCCAGACGGGACGCATCGTGCTCGATGACACCGCCGAGAACCTGATGGCGAACGAGGATCTCCGCAAGGCGTACCTCGGCGAAGTCGAATAGTCGCACACGCATGGCCCACGAGACGACCGATGTGCTCATCGTCGGGGGCGGCATCATGGGCATGTCCGTAGCCCACCAGATCGCACGCCGGTCGTCGCTGTCTGTGATCGTGCTCGAGAAAGGCTCTGGTCTCGGCGAAGGCTCGACAGGCGGCTCTTCCGCCATCACTCGTCAGCGCTATTCGACGCTGGACAGCATCCGAGTCGCCAGGGACGGGAACACGATCTTCCGGAATTGGCGGGAGTACGTCCAGCTTGATGCTCCCGTAGGGAAGAACCACGATATTGGCGTCCTGTGGATGATGGACAGCGAAGCCGAGGCAGTGGACGCCGATCGTGACCGAATGGTTGCCGAGGGCATTGACGCCGTTTCTATCGATGCGGCCGAATCCAAGCGGCTCTTCCCCGGACTGTCGATGTGCATGACCCCCTTCGATCTCAGCGGCGAGATCGACCATGTGTGTGAGGACGGTGACCGCTTCTTGCTCGAACGCGACGCTGGGTTCTTCGATGCCACTGGTGCTCTTCTCGACGTGCGCGACGCCGCTGTCGCCAGGGGCATCGATGTGCGGATGCAGACCGAGGTTGTCGATGTCAGAACGGATGGAGACCGAGTCGTCGGGGTCACCCTCGCCGACGGCTCAACCATCGACGCTGGAGTCGTCGTAAACGCAGCCGGCCCTTGGTGTAACCGAGTCTCGGAGATGGCTGGGCTCGAAACTAAGTGGACGCTCGATCCGACCAGGATCCAAGTCATCTATCGAGATCTGCCAGCGTCGGTACCCGGTCCGATCCCTGTGGTGGGCGACGCAGCAGGTGGCATCTACTTCAGGCCGGAAGCCAGCGGCGGGCAAATCATCGTTGGGAGCATTCTGGAAGAGGACGAGCAGGAGATCGCGGACCCGGACAACTACAACATGGCCGCCGATCGATCATGGATCGACCTGAAGATCCACGCGCTGCACCATCGCATTCCATCGCTTCCTTACTCGGGTGTACCAGGTGGGATGGCCAGCTTGTACACGATCAACCGTCAAGACGTCATGCCAATCCTTGGGCCAACGGCGATCGAAGGCTTTGCGGTGATGAACGGGTTTTCTGGCCACGGCTTCAAGGAGTCCCAGGTCGTCGCTGGCATGATGGCGAAGTGGATCACCGGAGAGGCTGCACCTTTCGACACATCGGTCCCGATGGACTATCTGTCCGCCAGCCGAGACCCTGTGGAGATCGAGGACCATACCGTCCTCGCCTAGCCGTCAACCTCCACCGGCTGCAAGTGCTTGGGTGGCTGCTGCGATGTCCTGGCTTGCGATTCCAACAGACTTGAAGACGGTCCACCTTCCGTGGGCGGCCTGCCCAGCTTCGAGGAGGCCCGCCATGTCGAGATCGGGTTCCCGATCTGCCCGTAGGAGGTCGCCAGCCTCGGCTGCTGCTGCTTCGTAGTCATCGACAACCACAAAGGCCTTGCGAACCAGTTCAGGCGGGAGCTCGATCATTTCGGGTGTGTACGCACCGACAGCGTTGATGTGGATCTGATCAGGAAGGTCTGCCGCTGAGAACAGGGGCTTCGTTGACGGCGTTGCCGAGGAAATGACATCAGCGGCTCGAATCGCTTCCGCGGGGTCGTGAACAGCCCTGCCGCCTACCGTCTCTGCAAGTGCCTCCGCCCGAGCAATCGAGCGACTCCAGACGCTTATCCGATCGATCGGGCGAACGGCTTGGACGGCTTGGATCTGGTCAGGGGCCATCGCACCGGCACCGAGCATGACGAGATGGCTCGCGTCGGGTCTTGCGAGCAAGTCGGTGGCCAGTCCCGCAGCTGCTGCTGTACGAATCGCAGTGAGCGTCGGTGCGTCGACGATCCCGACAGCGTTTCCGTCCTGATCAAAGACAGCGACAAGGCCAACGGGATTGCCCGGAACCAGGGACACCACCTTGACACCGGTCTGATTCCCAACTCTTCCAGGCATGAACATCGAACCACCCAGCTGTACACGCTGGGGGACCTCGCGGTCACGGCCGAAAGCGAGTCTCATCGATGCGATCGCATCCTCCATCGGCAATGAAGCTCTGGTCGCGGCCGCATCAAGGACGATCATCGGTCGAACGATTCGACGTAGGCCTCACGCTTGCGCGCCGACTCCGGGTTCTCAATTCCCGCAATCAGACCGATCGCATCGTCCCTTGAACGGTCCCCCGCAACAACTTCGTTGACGTGATGCTTTGTCATTGTGACCGGAAACTGCGCCTTCTCGGCGATTGTCTTCGCAAGACTGGCTGCCACGGTGAGGCTCTCGCCTTCTCCGACGACCTCGGTCAGCAGGCCATACGAGGCTGCTTCCTCGGCTGAGAAGGTACGGCCCGTCATCACGAGGTCCTTCGTGCGCATGGGGCCGATCTCACCCACCAGAGCGGGTATGCCATGCCATCCGAGGGGGATGCCGAGATCGACTTCCGGTATCGCAAACGTCGTCGCAGAATCTGCAATTCGAAGGTCACACGCGGCGGCCATGACAAGCCCGCCGCCGACAACGTTTCCGTGGAGTGCAGCGATCGTCACCTGTGGCATCGCTCCGATGGCTGCAGCGGCGTCTCCCCCGAGTTTCGCTGCGTCGTATCTCAAGTCGGCATCGGTCTGCTCGATCAAGCCGGTTCGCAGTGTCTCAATATCAACACCAGCTGAGAAAGAGGATCCTTCACCGTGAATCACCACTGCTCGTGCATCTGACTCCCCGACAGCTACGGCAGTGTCTCGGAGTGAAGCGAGCATCTCGAGGCTCAGTGCGTTGAGACGTCTTGGCCTGTTGAGAAGGATGAAGGCAAGCGGACCCTCGTGACGCACAAGGAGGGAGGGGGAAGAGCTGCTCGGCATTGGGCCATCGTACCGATATCAGACGCGCGTCTCGCAACTGCCTCTGCATCCTCGGGTGTCGATTGGTATGTTTAGGCACATGAAGAAGACCGTTGCGCACGTTATTTCGAGCAAAGGCTCGGCGACGTGGAGTGTGACGCCCGACTCTTCCGTGTACGAGGCGCTCGAGCTCATGGCCGACAAGAACGTCGGCGCCCTCGTCGTGATTCTCGCAGGCGACCTCGTCGGCATCATGTCTGAGCGTGACTACGCCCGCAAAGTGGTGCTCGTCGATCGGATATCGCGAGAGACGCCTGTGTCCGAGATCATGACCCGAGATCCGGTGACTGTCGACCCGGCCACGACCGTGGCCGAGTGCATGACCCTCATGACTGACAACCGGTTCAGACATCTTCCAGTGGTCGACAACGGCCAAATGGTTGGTGTGATCTCGATCGGGGATGTGGTCCGCGAAGTCATCGAGGAACAAGAGTTCCTGATCGGTCAGCTGGAGAGCTACATAACGCAGTAGCTCGCTTCGCTCGCTGCTTTGAGCTGTGAGCTATGGCAGTGCGGTACCGGCCAATGGGAGTTCATAGCGTTCTTGGCTGTCGGCCCTTAGCTCGCTTCGCTCGCTGCGATGAGCTTTGAGCTTTGAGCTATGAGCTGTGGCGGTGTGGCACCGGGCAATGGGATTTCAGCGCGTTCTTGGCTGTCGGCCTTTAGCTCGCTTCGCTCGTTGCTCGGAGCTAAAAAGCTCATAGCTCATAGCTCAAACCGCAAAGCGAGCCAGCGGAGCTGGCTCAAGGGGCTATGCGCCTCGCTTGGCGAAGATATCCGCGTCATATGGTTCGATCATGATGCACTCGCCTGGGCATTCTTCTGCAGACTCGACAACGACATCGACCTGGGATGCAGGCACTCGTGCGACACCTCGTGAGCCATCCGGTGCTTGGGTACCGTCGAACACGATCTCGGTGCCGAAGTTTCCGGCGGTTTCCTTGACGACCCACAAGCCGTCATCCCTGCCCTGAAAGACGTCGGGAGCGATCTCTTCACAGATTCCGTCACCGGTGCAGAGATCCTGATCGATCCACACCATCAGCTCAGCGTCAGCCATTTCTATCCAGTCCTAGAGAGTTGATGCCCGCAGAGTAGTGGAAGATTTGGCGTCCTCTGTCTTCCTTTGGGCCTTCAGTGGTGTCGTTGCTGGGAAGGTCTTAATGCACGCAGAACTCGTTGCCTTCTGGGTCGGTCATCACGACCCAGTATTCGTCGCGCTGCTCGATCGGATGAACGATGGTCCCGCCCACTTGGGCGAGCCGGTCGGCCTCTTCGTCGATCAGCCGCTTGCGGTCATCGATCGGAGTTGAAGGTCCTCCGCTGACGCTCACATCGAGGTGGACGCGATTCTTTGCCGTCTTTCCTTCGGGCACCTTCTGGATAAATACCCGGGGTCGGGTGTCCTCAGGATCAACGATGGCCATGGCATCGTTCCAACGCTCTTCCGGAATCTCCATCGCCTTCGCCCAGTCCTCCCACGACGCAAAGTCTGGTGGTGGCGGCTGTGTGATGTAGCCGAGCGCTTCCAGCCAGAACTCACCAACCAGCTTGGGGTCATTGGCGTCAAAGACGATCTGGATCGAGCGATTCACCGTCGGCTCCCTTCAATCGAGCCGACTATAGGACCCCGCCTCAAGCGGAGTAGGGTGACGCCATGACTGCCCCCCAATCAATCGACGAGAGATACGCCAAAGGAAAAGCACTCCGGAAGGTGATCCCGCGCTCGAGTCATCAGAACTTTGTCCGGTCGCCCGATGTCGACCCGGTCGCATTGCTCCAGTCCCAAGAGGTCGGGAGGCTTCCACAGCTCGTGCCGATACGACATGAGCGCATGGGAGAGAACGCCTATGCGTTCTATCGGGCGGGTGCAAAGCTCATGGCGACCGACCTTTCCGGTACGCCGACGACCAACCTCATGGTGCAAGCGAGTGGCGATGCGCACCTTGCCAACTTCGGCTGGTACGGATCCCCTGAGCGAAACCTCGTATTCGACACCAATGACTTCGACGAAACCCTTCCTGCATCATTCGAGTGGGACGTCAAGCGTCTTGCGGCATCATTTGTCATCGCGTGTGAGGACAACGGCATCGACAACGATGATCGAGAGAGCGTTGCTCGGCATGCGGTTCGGGCGTATCGCGATGCGATGAACCAGTTCGCTTCCTCCGGATATCTCGACACCTGGTACGCCCACATAAGCGCCGACCGTGTGCTCGATGAAGTCCAGGGATCGAAGAAGGACACGAAGCGTATGTCGAAGATGGCCAAGAAGGCGAAACGAAAGGACAGCAGGCACGTCCTTTCCAAACTCGCAGAGGAAGTCGACGGCGAGTTCCGAATCCTGGATGACCGACCATGGTTGGTTCCGAGCCGCGTCATGGGGGAGCTCGTAGCCTCAGACGATGTCTCGGAGGTGGTCGAGGAAGCGCTCGACTCCTATCTCGAAACTGTCTCTCCATACATGAAGACTCTTCTGTCGCGGTACACGATCGTTGACGCAGCGCTGAAGGTCGTCGGCGTCGGCAGCGTCGGTACACGATGCTTCATCGTGTTGTTGCAAGGGCGGGACAGCGGCGACCCTCTCTTCCTACAGTTGAAAGAGGCGAACGATTCTGTGCTCACCGACTTCTTTCCGGACAGCGAATACGAACACAACGGTGAGCGTGTGGTGCAGGGTCAAAGGCTCATGCAGACAAACACCGACAGCTTCCTTGGCTGGACAACGAGCAGGGCGGGTGCCCAGTACTACGTGCGTCAGCTGAAGGACATGAAGGCGTCGGTGGACATCGAGGACTTCGGACCAAAGCGCATGAAGCGCTATGCGACAGCCTGCTCATGGACTTTGGCCCAATGTCACGCCCGTTCGGGGGACGCTGCTGTTCTTTCTGGCTACATGGGAACCGGAGATGTCTTTGCCGATGCGGTCACAGGATTCGCAGTTGCATGCGCCGTCCAGAACGGAAAGGACTGGAAACAGTTCGCCGAACAGGTCGGCTTCGACGGAAGTCGCTAGCGAGAAATCTCGCTCTACGATCGTTTGTGGAGGCGTCCGTGCGCCTGGTGGGCATCGCGGTCTTCAAAACCGACGAGGGGGCGAGAGCTCCCTGGCGGGTTCGATTCCCGTCCGCCTCCGCCAAACGCAACGAGAGGGGCCGGTAGGCCCCTCTCATTGCTTGTGCTTTGTCGTAACTACTGGTTCCGGCCGATGAGCGGGTCGTCTCCCTCGTAGAGGGCGTCGATGTCCCCACCGAACTTCGCCATGATCGCTCGTCGCTTGATCTTCAGCGAAGGCGTAAGCATCCCATTCTCTGGCGTGAACTCCTCGTCCTCAAGAACGAAGTCACGTACTCGCTCGTAGTGCTTGATGTTCGACTGAGCTCTGGTGATCTCTGTCTTGTAGAGCTCTTTGACCTGTGCATCTTCAAGCAGGGCGTCAAGATCGCTCGAGTCGAGACCCTTCTCATCGGCCCACTTCTCGAGATACTCGAAGTCAGGAACGACAACAGCCACGTTGAACGGCCTCTGTTCGCCGTACACCATTACCTGGCTGACAAAGCCCGACAGTTGAAGCTGTTCCTCGATCGGCGAAGGAACAACGTACTTGCCGTTCTCGAGCTTGTACTGCTCCTTGATCCGTCCACGGATGAACAGGAATCCGTCCTCATCAACATGTCCGAGGTCGCCAGTACGGAACCCGCCGTTTCCGGTGAACACCGCGTCGTTCTCTTCCGGCAGGTTGTAGTAGCCCATCATCACATTTGGTCCGTGCACGACGATCTCTCCAACCTCGGAGTCGCCTGTCACATCGGTGTCAATTTCGACGGTCACAAGTGGAATAGTCTGGCCGACAGATCCGACCCTGCGGTTGTCGCGGGTGTTCGCTGTCACGATGGGGCTGGTCTCTGTCAGCCCGTAGCCCTCGTAGACGGTGATACCGACCGCGGAAATGAACTCTGCGACATCGGTGGAGATTGCCGCACCCCCGGAGAAGGCGTACCGCAGCCTGCCGCCGAATGCGTCGCGCACCTTCGAGAAGACAAGCCTGTCGAATAGGTCATGCTGCAGCTCGACCCACCGGCTCTTCTTTCCTCGTTTGGCCATTGCCGCCCTCTTGTGGGCGTTAGCGATCGCAGCATCGAACATCGACTTCTTGACGCCACCCTCGGCCTCCATCATCTTCTGGAGTCCGTCGTACACCTTGTTGAACACGGTCGGGACAGCAACGAGGATTGTTGGCTTGACCTCCGGCATGTCCCTCGTCAGCGTCTTGGCGCTCGTCAGGCCGGTGGAGGCACCGAAGTAGATCAGCACGTGCAGCTCGACGGTTTGCCCGAACGAGTGTGCCCACGGCAGGAACGACGCTGAACGGTCGTCAGTGTCGAGGGGGAAGACCTCTGCGACGGCGTTGATGTTCGAAGCAAAGTTCCCGTGCGACAACATCACGCCCTGGGGATTGCCGGTCGTGCCGCTCGTGTAGATCAATCCAGCAAGGCTGTCCTCAGCGGCAACGGCGATGCCGGCCGGGTTCTCGGCACCCCTCGCAAGCAGCTCGGTGTAGTCAATGGCCTGACCACCCGCTGGATCATCGATTACGACGATCATGTCGAGCGCAGGGAGCTGGTCCTGGATCTCCTCGACCTGTGCACGGATTCCGTCAGTGGCTGCAAACAGGACCTTGGCACCGCAGTCCTCCAGAATGAACTTCCAGTCCTTCTGGGTTTGCGCTTCGTACATCGGGACCCATGCAGCCCCAAGCGAGTACGTCGCATACGCACCAACGGCCCACTCGACACGGTTGTCAGAAATGATCGCGACGCGATCGCCGGCAGCTACGCCGAGCGAGGCAAGCCCACCTCGCGCCTTCTCGACGGCATCGCCGAATTCGCCGAAGGTCATCCAGCTCCAGTCACCGTCTTCCTGACGACTACCAAACAGAGGATTGTCTGCGTAAGTGGCGACGCTGTTCGTGAGCAACTCGTTGAGGTTTGCAATTGTCTGGGCCATGGCTGTCCTTTCAGATGCCTCCATTGTACCGGGTAGAACATTGCGTGCTTTTGCAGAAACCCCTCGTAGTCTGGCTGGGTGAGTGACGGAGCCGATCTCGGTAGACGAATACGGGAATCTCGCCTGAAACAGGGCATGTCGTTGAGTCAGTTGGCGGCAGAGGTCGGACGTTCATCCTCGTCTGTCCGGCGGTGGGAGCGCGGTGAGGTGCCGCCAGCCAAGGCAGTCATGCCCGCGCTCGCACAAGCGCTGGATGTGGACGCGGAAGAGTTGGAGAGCCTCCGCCCATCCACAGCGACAGCGGTTTCCGAAGCGGCATCAGACGAGATGGAGCCCAGCGAAGGAACTGACGGGCCATCGACGCTCGAGCAGCCGGCAGTTCCAGCGGATGTGTCTCCTGTCGCGTCAGATGACAGTCCGTCACCGCAGGCAAGCCAACGCAAGGGTGGCCTTCTTTCCGAGCTGCGCGATGCTTGGCGAGCCCTCACGAGTGACTGGTCCGGCTGGATTCGGGGGGTTGCTACCGCAGGGGTGCTTCTCGTGATGCTCTTGATCCTCGCGTGGGCAGTCGGCGAACTGTTCGGAGCGATCGGTGAGGTCTGGGACTCGTTCGATGCCGAGAGCGGCTAGAGGACCCACGCTCTGAGCAAGAGCGCAACGGATGCCACCGCTGACACGATCAGAATTGTCACTTTCGCCGCACCCGGTGGGAGTTTGTCCTGATACCTGCGAGCAATGGCGTATCCAATGAGTACAGCAGGCAGGAGCACCGCAGAAACGATGAGATCGGCTCGCCCGACATCGCCGATCGCCACCCGCCCGAGAAGAGAAAGTGATACGCCGATCGTGAAGATCGCAGCCAAGGTCGGCCGGATGGTTCTGGCCTCCTCATCGGAGTAGATCAAGGCGACAGGGGGTCCACCTATTGACGCGACGATGCCTGTGATTCCGGCAGCCACGCCAGCAAGAAACTTGGTGAGCGACGTCCGATGCACCTTGTATCCGGTTCCGATCGCCGCAACGGCAAGAAGAACAACTATTGCGATGAAAGTGTCGAGCACGATCTGCGTGGCGACGGCGAGAAGCGCAACGCCGAGCAGCAGTCCCGGGAACCGGCCAACGATGATCCACCCGATGCCGTGGAGGTCCATGCCCTTTCGCTCTCGCCAGGCCATTGAGATCGTCATCGGAAGCACGATGATGAGCTGTGGGATGGGTGTGAGTCTGGGATCGATCAAGGTGAGAAGCGGTATTGAGACCATTGCGAAGCCAACGCCAGCCGCACCCTGGACTGAGGCTGCACCGACCGTGATCACAAAGGCTGCCAGCCACACAAGAATCGACATCTGTTGGGATTCTTCCACCCTTGTGCGCCGTCGGTGACAAAGGCGAATAACTCAAGTCGATACATACCGTTCCTGGATGCGAAAGATCCTCCTCCTCGCGGTCCTTTCCCTGCTTGTCGCGGCGTGCTCAGGTAGCGACCCAGAGCTTGTCGGCATTCGGGCTTCGAATGATCCCGCGATTGGCGACAGCCGGTTTCTGTTTGCAGTCAATGAGATCGATGGGACCAGGAGAGGATCTCCAGACGAGGTCGTGACACTTGTTGCCGCACCGCTTGACGCACCAGCGTCGACCTACGAGGTCACCGCTGAATTTGTGTGGATCATTCAGGATGCGATTGGCCTCTACAAGGCGGAGATCCCGTGGGATACCGCAGGTATGTGGGAGATCAACTTCGAGATTTCGACGGGTGAGAAGGCACAGCCGTTTCTTGTGTTCGTCGGGGAGACGGCCACCACGGTCGCTATCGGAGAATCCGCACCTCTCGTTGCGACAAAGACGTTGTCGGACACCCCGGTCGAGGAGCTCACGACGGATATACCCGTTGACGAGAGGTTCTACGAGCTGTCGCTCGACACGGCCCTGACGAACGGAAACAAGACGGTTGCTGTGTTTGCGACTCCCGCATTCTGTACGACCGCAGCTTGCGGCCCAATGATGCAGCAGGTCAAGGCGGTGGCCGGTTCGTATGACGATGTGAACTTCGTGCACATTGAGGTATACGACGGGTTCTGGGAGGATGGTTTTACGCCGACGCCTGAGGCGCTTGTTCCAGCGGTAACGGCGTTCATGCTGCCGACCGAACCTTGGATTTTTGTGATGGATGACGAGGGCGATGTGATCGCCCGCCTTGAGGGTGTACTTGCACCCGGTGAACTTGAGGAGTTACTCGATGCGTAGACGGATCCTTGTATTGATGGCCGTGGTGTTGGCTTTTGTAGCTGCCGGATGCGGCAGCTCGTCCGGCGATGAACCAGTCGAGGGTGCTGTGACACAGGTGTCGGGTGAGCTCGGTGCTGTTGAGTCTTTCATCGTCATGGACGGCAACGGGGACTCGCACCAGTTTGAGCCTGCAGAGGGGTTGCTGTTCTACGGAGCGCCCCTCGATCACTTGCGAGATCACATTCTCACTGGACAACTGGTCAAGGTGACGTATGAAGAGGCGGCCTACGGTGCGTTGGTCGCAACTCTGATCGAGCATGCCGACGGTGACTCGACGCATGAGACTGGCGACGACTCCGGTGACGACCACTCGGACCACGGCGGCTGACCACTTCAGTGGGTGGGTCTCTCCGGTTTGAGTATTGGTGCCTAGCTCGCAGCCGGCTCCGGAGCCTGGAGCAGCTCTTCGTCATCGGCGTGCACGGGTGGTCTGGCCAGGATGTACGACTGCCATGTCACGATCGCTCCGCCCGCAAGGCCCGCTAGCGATGCGAGCAGCACAAGGTCTGAGACGGCCACTGCAGCTGTTCCGTCCTTGAGTTCTCCGAGGAGCGAGACGCCGAGTGGGAAGACCGCAAACGCAACGACTCCACCGACAATGGCGCCAGCCGGTGCGATGATCCAGAGCGATGCGCCAGATGTCTCTGGATCGATGACCCTCGCTATTGCTTTGGTGGCGATCGCGAGGATCAGTCCGCAAATGGCGCCGCCGACGATTGTCGTCGTCCACATAGCGGAGGCGGGTACCGCAAAGATCGGCTCGATGGATGCACCTTCACCCGCTACGTCGAGCTTTGGAACACCACCCGAGGCACCGAAGTACAGCATGGCGCATGTCGACAGAACGAGCCCGACAAGGGCTCCGATTCCGAATGCAGATCCATGGCTCGGCTTCATGGCGGGCAGTGTACCGCGGAGGCGTTGCCGTGTGATATCGCTCAGCGGCTGCAGATGTCCGGGGCGTAGATACCGATGACGCGATCCTCGTCGTTCGGTCCCTCCACTGGCCCCCAAAGGAGCAGGGAACCTGAAGTCGAACCCCGAACTTCGTAGATCTGTCCGAGCTTTGGATCGGTGGAGAACGTCACAGCTTCGCCGGCGTAGATCGAGTTGAGGTCGGCGACGGTGTCGCCGATGGCGAGGCCGCTCAGTGTTTCGAGATCCGCAGACGGGTTGGTGAGGTCACCGAATGTGAGGTCGTGGCGGTAGCCGTTGTAGATCTCCTGACCGCCAGGCTTGGTCACGATCGCGGCGTACGGGCCAAAGATCACAACACGCTCGAGATCCCCAGCACACACACCGTATTGACCTGTAGAGACCTGCCACCCGGTATCCACTGTGGGTTCACCGAATGATGCGACAAATCGTCCGATCGCGGTGTCGTCATCATCGCCGAACACAATGTCCTTGATGTCGTTGTCATTCACACGCATGCCATTCGTGATCAGCTTCAACCGATCGACGGGGATTGCCGGTGGCACAGCCTCGTAGGGATCGGCGACGGGGAGCGTCGTCGTGGTCCCGGCTTCGGTGGTCGTGGTCGCCTGATCGACGGTCGTTGTGGTCTCTCCAGCAACCGTTGTTGTCGTCGTGCCCGCTTCGCCGGAGTCGTCTGGCGAGAGCAGCTGGAATACCGCAACGGTCAAAGCAATCAGAAGGAGGCCGATGATGAGACCGGTGAGCAGTGGCGAGCCTGGAGGTTGCGCTGGCGGGGTGGTCGGTGGCTCCATCGGTGGAAGTGGGTCGTCACCGGACATGTCGTTGAGGTCGGCGTATGGATCAGTCCAGCCAGGTGGGTTGTCAAATGGCTCTTGTGAGTCAGTCAATGCGGTTCCATCGCTCGGTCTGCAGCAGTGTACGGCTCACAGACCAGCAGCCGTTGTCTCTTCGAGCTCTCCGTCCTCAGTCGGGAGTCCAGAGCCGTACTCATCAAGGAGGACTTCATCGAAGCTCACCGTGGCGACAAGGATCGACTGACCCGACTTGCTTGTGGTGAGTCGTACGGGAAGCTCGAGTCTTCGAATTGTGTCGAGTTCGATCGCACGAAGTCCCCAAGCGAGCTCTACAGCTCCCGTCAGGCTGAGCCCCTCGTCGAGGAGGAACGTGTCAGAAAGGCTGGCTGCCTTAGTGGTGAGCTGGCCGACCGAGTCGAACGTCTTGAGTTTCGTAAAGAGATCGATGATGACCTCTTGCTGGTGCTGGTTCCGCTGCAAGTCCGAGGCACCCGGCACCGACTTCCAGGAACCGTTCACGTACTGCTGGGTCTTTCTCGACCTCACCCACGACAACGCTTGTTCGCCGGTGGCCTGGGTGCATCCTGCGTCCATGTTGAGGTGTGCCTTCTCATCTCGTACCGGATACTCGTGGCAGATTTCGATACCGCCGACGGCGTCGATGATCTGGATGAACCCGTCAAAGTTGAACGAAGCAAAGTGATCAACTTCGATTCCTGTGATGGCTCCAACCTGATAGGCGAGCAGGCTTGGTCCGTTGATGTCCTTCGCTGGACATCCCTTGATCAGAACGTTGATTCGTGAGTTTCCGCCGGTGCACGGGTTATCGACATAAAGATCTCGGGGCAGTGACACGATGAACGGATCCGCGCCATTCGTCGGTCTCACCAGGTACATCACGACGTCAGATGCTCCAGCGATCTCATCTGACCCGATGATCAGCATGGTTTCATACGCTTCCGTCGGAGCGCGTTCGGCTGGTGATTCAGCCGGAGCTTCTTCTTCGTCCGGTAACTCAACCGAGTCTTCTGCGGCAGCGCCATCGGTCGTGCCTTGGGATACCAAGTCTTCGACAGCCGCTGTTTCAAGAGCGGCCGTTTCGAGCTGGTTCCACGACCAGAGCAGCTGTGCCCCGGTGTAGAGGGCATACGCGAGGACAACAAGAACGGCAAGGAGCCCAGCTCGCATGATTGCTGAGCGGGCCCTGTGAGGAGCAAGCGCTGCGGTCCCGGTCGATCTGTTTCGCACATATCCAAGCACCGGTGCGCCTGCGTCCGAGAGCTGTTCGATAGCGGTGTCGACGACAGCGGCGTCGGCGTTGTCGGCAAGGACGAGGATCGTTCCGTCTGCGTGGGCTCCGAGTTCCGG
>JBPCTY010000022.1:0-9334 GCA_051011415.1 Acidimicrobiia bacterium | reverse complement strand
CCCTACCCCCCAGGCGTCGAGAGGACCGTTCCACCTGACGGGGTGGAAGACGGGCATGGGAGGGTCTGCGCAGGCCGCGGCGAGCAGGCGCAGACCCAACCTGCCTGACAGGTTCGAACCCAGGTAGCCGCTAGTTGGTTGCGAACTGAACCCGCATTGACTGCGCCATCATCGGTTTGGCAACGTTGGCCGAGGCGGCAACGTGATCGGGATGGTTGGCGTACTCGTGATACGCGTCGACGGAGGCAAAGTCGGCGACCACCCCGTAGTCCCAGTTCCCATCGAGGATTCCGAGATCGCGGCCACACGTGTAAGCCTCGATTGCATCGATGGATGCAGGCAACTCCCTGAGTGTCGTGTCGAGCGTGTCGACGCCGTCTGTTGTGACGTCATCCGTGAACTTGAACAGAGCAATGTGCCTAATCACTGTGATCTCATGTTGTTGATTACCTGGTCAAAGAAGTCGAGCATCACGACAGTTCCGTCGAAGGTCTCCGTCGTTCGGGAGATCTACTGGTTGTGACACAACCTCTGTGGAGAGGACCACCGGAGATCCATCTACAGGTGCGCATTCGACGGTCATCTCGTCGTCGGGTACATCTATCTGGAAGGTGCTCGGCCTCAGCTCAATCACAGAACCGACCTCACCGACCGCCTTCACGGTCCCCTGCATCACCGTGATAGGGAACGCCGCACCACTCGGAATGTCTTCCTCGATCGCTGATCCCTCGAGCTCGATGGGTGAGGGTTCGCCGGCTTCTGACGGTTCGACGAGGCCGGACGGAGTCGCAAAGCCTGCCGCCACAGCGTCGCCTTCGTTCATCGGGCCGGGAGACACGCCCATCGACACGGAGAAATCATCGCCCGAGTTGACCTTGTCTACAGCTGCAATCATGACCGACTGCAGGCTCTCGTCGCTCGACACTTCGTTGCCGCCGACGGTCGTCACGCACGCATAGGGAATCGAGGCTGAGCTGGTGACGGTCTGAGCCACATACGGTTCCGTGTCCTCAACTTCTGTGGTTGTCGTGGTCGCAGCAACAGTCGTGGTGGTCGCAGGCGCTGTTGTAGTCGTTGTTGACGTACCACCGCTCGACCCACCGATCGCCACGCTGATCTCAGGAAAGAGGAGCGTCCCGCTCCCATCTGGCTCAAAGGCGCTGCACACGAGGGTGATGGTGCCAATGGCAAGTAACTGGAACTTCTGCCACTCGAGATCGACCGATCCTGAGTCGCCTGCGGTCACCGAGAGCACAAGCGGGTCAATGTCGTACTCCTCGAGCACACCGATCGGTTCGGGGTTCTCCCACGTGTCTGACTCCACTTCTCCATCTGCAGTCGATCCCGAGACTTTCCAGATCGCAGCAATGACCGCGTCGCCCGGGCTTCGGATGCCTACGGGGCCGTTCTTCATCGGTTCGGCATCCACAGTGACATCAAAGGTCTCGCCAGGAGCCACAGACGCGGGGGCAGTGATGATGAGCTCTGTGTCGTACGCATTCTTCTCGGTGTCGGCGTTCCATACGGCAGGATCAGCAAACCCGCAAATCATCTTCGTCTCAACTGTGTCATCAGCGAGCGCCGGCGTAGCAGCTACAACCAATAGGGCCGAAGCAACCGCAAGAACCAGAACGAGTGCACCGGAGCGAAGAACCATCACGGTCGCTCCTCACCTTGTCGTCTCGGGAGGGCTGAAAGGAACAGACCACCGAGGTAGAGGGCGAACAACGCGGCTGCGAGGGGAAGGGCGTACTGCCCGACGCCAGTTGCCGGGAGTGAGCCGTCCTCGGACACCGCAACCGGCTCTGCGACGATGTTGGTCGACAGCACAATGGGTTGCGACGTGGGCTTGCACACCGTTCGCGCATCTAGCGATGGGCTATCAATGGTGAACGTCCCTGGTCGGTAGCTGATGGAGTCCCCCACCTGACCAGTCGCTGTCACTTTGCCACGCATTGCAGGAATCCTCATGACCGCGTTCGGTGCGATATCGCTTGAGTTGGTGCCGCCAGAGACGTTCAATGTCGCGGGCGAGCCTCCTCCGGAAACACCGATAGTCCCCTTGAATCGCTGGGTTCCTGCCGCCAGCGGAACCGGACCATTCTCGGGACCAGGTGACATCTTGATCGTCACAGAGAAAGCATCGCCAGGGTTCACACGGTCCGGAGCACTGATCGTGATCGATTGCGATGCCGACTCGGTACCCAAGTTCGAGCCGGACACAAACGGTGTGCAACCGTAGACAACCGTCTGGGACGCACTGACCGTGTCGGCCTGTGGGATCGTCGAAGAAGTCGTGCTCTCAACTGTTGAGCTTGTCGTTTCGCCAACAGTGGAGGACGTTGTGTCGCCAGGCTCTGTCGTCGTGGTTGTATCGCCAGGCTCTGTCGTCGTCGTTGTATCGCCAGGCTCTGTCGTCGTCGTTGTATCGCCGGAAGCGACAGTGATCGCAAGCGATGGCGTAGCTCGGCTGGACCCATCCCAGGCCCAGCAATTCAAATAGGTGCTCAGCAGCCCGACCCAGATCTGCGTTTGATCGAACTGGACGGTCAATTCCTGCGGCGTCGCAGGTGCGGTCAAGGTCAGCGAGACTGGGCCGGGGCTAAAGCTTGCGAACGGCTCGATCGGTTCGGAGTTCGCCCAGGTGGTCGTTCGTTGATCCGCTGCCCCATATCCCGAGGTTCCGGTGACATCGAGAATCATGCTGACAACCGAGTCGCCAGCCTCTGCACGCGCCGGACCACTCACCATCGGCGACGTCCGTGCAGTGATTGTGAACTGTTGCCCCGGCTCGACCGTATCCGGAGCCGAGAGTGATATCACGGTACTGAACGGTGATGTGCCCGGAGATGGGCTCGTGAACGAGCAGGACATGGTGAGGCTTTGACTCTCAGATGCAGCTTTCCCGGGAGCGGCCGTCAGAACGAGGCTCCCGAAGACCGCAAGCAACGCTATCACCGTCAGCGCAGTCCGGCTGCGAATGGTCATGCCAACTCCGCTTCTAGGTCGGGCCCGGCATGCAACGCCTCGGCCTCATCAAGGGAACGCAGACGCAGCTCAATGTCGCCCCCGATCGTGATGCCGATGATTCGCGGCGCAGCGGAGTCGCCGGCAGCCGACTTCTCAAACGAAACTGTCACGATTGGGGTCTGACCGGCCGGAACGGGCTGGAACTCCACGGGAATCTGTGCTGACCACGACTCCCCAACGCCGATGGCGATCGGTATCGGCATGGGAACCACTTCCGACTCATCAGAGACGACGGCAGCGACGGCGACTGCAGGAACTACTTCGATGTCTGGCGCCGAGGCTGGCACTTGCACGGGCGCCGGTAGTAGCTCGGGCTCCTGTTCCGCGAAGGCCTCGGGAGAAGAGGCTGAAAGTGCCGAGGCTTCCGAGAGGTCTGCAAGCCTTGCACGAGCCCAATTCCTGCCCTTGAAGATTGGAAACTGAAGGAGGGCGATAAGCAAAACGATGCCGAAAATCGGCCATTCCTTGGTCTCGGCGGAGAAGTCCGCTTGCCTCGGATACACGCCGACCTCGCCCTGCACGGAGTAGGCACCCCACGCTGGCGCCGACAGGTCGACAGGAATCTCGACAACGGTTGCTCTCCCTGGCGGAATATCAGGAATCGGATACGCCGACGTGTCGACAATCTCCATCGCATCAGCACCACGCCCGGTTCTGACGACGATCGGAGCGTTGGAAACAGGCGCATTCGAGAGGTTCGTCAGGGTCAGCTCGAGCGTCCTCCGAGGAGACAGACCGAGCCATGCGGTCCAAGGTCCGGTTCCGACCAATCTCGCTTCAACGTCAAGCGACTGCAGCGCCTGATCAGGAGGCCGCACCAGTTCAGAAACGGGATACCCCTGAAGTTCATACGCCACATAGCCTTGCTCGATCTGGCCAATCGCCTCAACCTTGATCGAACACGGGCAGTCCACGGGTGGTGATGTAACCGTGTGAAACGTGGCGAGTTGACCCTGCTTGTTCGTGACCGTCAGTGTTGTGTTCTGGACATCGCAATCTGAACTACCACGAAGTCCAAGATTCCCACACGTCTGGATCGCTACTTCCGACAACGTTGGCCATCCCTCGCCTTCGATCTTGATGGAGTCGCCTTCGACGCCGGCTGCAGGGACCGCCGTCAGCGTCAGATTCCCTGGATCAGAAGTAAACCCGTCCACACCGAGAGCCGGAGTAGCGACGACCGCAACCAACACCGCTACGGAGAGGACGAAAAGCAACCTCATGCGTCCACCAATTCCTCGACCTGGCCGGGAGGTGGCGTCGAGTCACCAACCCGGCGACGACGCCAACGCCAAACCACAAGCGCAACGAGTGCAAGAAGAATGGTGGCGATGACCACCATCGCAGCTGGTGTGACAATCCACGTCGTTTTGCTTGCTGAAGAGCTGATCGTCCCCTGAGCGGCGGTGACCGTGACCACCGTGCGATCGAACGCTGGAGGCTCACGCCACACCTCGGTGATCGTGGTTGACTCACCGGGCAACAAGTCACGGAGATTCGCACTCGGCATATCAGCGAGCTTGCGTCCAAAGAGCCCCGTGATCGCGATGCTTGTCTGAGGGGACATACGTAGGTTGCCCGTGTTCGTCACGGTATAGGTGATGTCGTATGCCCCGTCGACATCGCCCGAACGGAGTACATCAAGTCCGGTGACGGACAGCTCTGCCTTGGTGTCGCCTGCGACCGAAGCGTAGATCCTGGCTCCGATCGCTGACTGGACGGCGATGCTTGCGTTCCCCTCGGAAGCGCGAAGATCCTGGCTCAGCGCAACGATGCCGCCTGAGTGGTCTCCTGGGGTCGCATTGAGAGGAACGCTGAGACGAAACGGCACAATGACGCGCGTGCCGGGCTCGACGAGGACCTCAGGTTCATCGATCTGTATCCATGTTCCCACATCATTCATTTCATCATCGATGAGACGAAGAGTGAACGCACCGTCAGCGTCAAGGTTGTGCGCATCGGCTGCATACAACGTGAATTGAAGCGGAACGTCAGAGTCGTTTGCGATTGACACCCAATCGACGATCGACTCGCCTGGATGGACGGAGTAGACGAAGTAGTTGCGGGTGGATTCAGTGAAGTCTTCGTCGGATGGATCTCCCCACGGTTCGACGGAGAACTGTCCATTCCCGACTGCGTGAACCGGTGCGGCCGTGATGACGGTCAGGGCCAGAATTGTTGCGGCGATCATCCAGATAAGGACTCTTGCCACGGTTGATTGACTAACGGCGATTGTTCTCATGGTTCCTCCAAAGCTCGGCGTTGCTTTGGTGTGGTGGGAGGGGCGACCCCCTCCCACCACATCAGTTAGACGCTGTCTACGACAGCGTGAGGGTCAGGATTGCTGTGAACGTCCCGATCTCGGTGTTCGCTGGTACAGGGATGGACAAGGATGCGTCAGCATCCCAAGAGCCACCGCCAGCACCAACTGCGACGGAGCAGAGCGTTGTCGACGAATCGAGGAAGGCAGTTGGCCCACTCGTCACGGCGGCAGAGCCACCTGCGACAGCGCTACAAGCGGGAACCCACTCGAGGGTGCTCGCAAGCAGTGTCGAACCAGGGTTCGCACCACCGTTGTTCAGGTCATCCGACGAACCAACCAGCGTCCATCCTGCAGACGTACCACGGGCATCGACGACGGAGATCTGGTTGAGATCACCGACGGCTGACTGATCCGTACCGTCCAGTTGGATGTTCGTTCCAGGGTTCGCTGAATCCGTCATCACGATGGTCGAGTCGGCCTGGGTCATCGTTAGATCACCAGGCTCTACCTCAAGCACGATGTTCTGTTCGAGTGAACCAGGTGCCGTGATCGAGTTCGCTGAGAAGCTGAACCCAGTCGTCACGCTCGGCGACGTTGGCAACACCGGCGGTGCCGCCTCGTAGCCCACGGCGATCGTGTCCATGTCCGATGGGACCGTCAGCGACAGCGAGATGTTTCCGCTGCCGTCAGCCGTTCCGGTCGTTCCTGCCACGACGAAGGTCGGTGGGAATCCCGAAAGAAGACCGGATGCCGCAACCGCTTCTCCGGGTTCAAAGCCAGAACCGTTGATGGCAACAGTTGTTCCTGGACCACCAGCTGCGGGAGCTGCGCTGATCGATCGATCTGCGAGCAACAAGAACGTGCTAGTTGCGGTCGCTCCTGGCGCCGATGACAGCGTCTCAGTGACGTTGATCACCGCATCACCTGAAGCAAACACTGGACCGAGGGTTACCGAGCCAGTCAGTACGCCACCCGTCACAGAGATCGTCTGAGCGGCGGGTGCCCCACAGAACGTCAATGTCACATCACAGACCTCAGCGGTGTGCGTACCGCCATCGTCCCAACCGGAACCATCGATGGCAATTGTGTCACCGACGCGTGCCGTTGCAGGCGCAGGTGAGGTCAGGTCGACCGAGCCACCGAAGTTCACAACGTTGACGGTGACCGACGGAACGTCGATAACCATTGGCGTCGCGGTCACGTCTTCAACAACCTCACAATCGAGGGTGTTGCTGAGGGCAGCGACGAACGTTTCAAATCCGCCAGTAGTGATCGTCACTGCACCGGGCGTCGCACTCGCTGTCAGGTTGAAGGTCCACGGAATCGGGTCCCAGGATGCACCCGCACCGCTACCAACACCGTTTCCGAGCGCTTCACTGACGACTCCGCCACCGGCACCAACGACAGCACCAGACGACGTGTAGGACAGGTCCCAGACCTCATTGCCACTCGTGGGCGCAGGGCCATTGACCAGGTTTCCAAGATCGAAGGAGACGGCAATCGTCTCACCAGGAGCGTAGAAGTCCTTATCTGTCGACAGAGTGACCGTACCGGCATTGGCGCCAGCATTGTTATTCAAATCCGCTCCACCGGGCAAGAACCCGCAGATAGATCCTGCGTTGGCTCCTCCGTTATATGTAGCAGCACTAGCTGACCCTCCGGTTACTACCACCATCATGGCGGCGAGCAAACCGAAGGCCAGCAGTGCTGTGAGTTTCTTACGTCTCACGACGCCTTCCCTTCTGTTCCGCTGAGTGGAACGATGTTCCACCTACCCATCGAGGACAGTAGCTAGTCCTTTCGGACTATGTCAAACGGTATGGAAAGATGTTCCACATAGTGGAACGCTCGGTTTTCGCGAGCTCGCATCGACCCTGAGCACTCGCCTGACTCCAGAGAGTGCATACGTCTAGGGTCGCTCATCATGGAGCGCGCGCCACAGATCTACTCCCCTCGCCGAGCGTGGCGAATTGCCGGAGTCGCGTTCGTCAGCTGGTGGCTACTCGCCATCGTGGTCGGACTCGTCGCATCGGTGAATCCGATCGACATTGCCTTCACGGTTGGCAAGGTTCCGGCGGAGGGCAACGACCAGGTGGTGTGGTGGGTTCTCGTAGCTGGGATGTTCGCGATCGCCGTCGGCGGGTATTGGATCCTGTGGCCAATCGGGACACGCACTTATGGCCGGCCATTGCATCGATGGTGGTGTGTCGGATTCGGATCGGTCTGGGGTGTGAGCGAAGCCTTGCTGTATGTCACCATCTGGTCGGTCATCCGATCGCTCACCGATGTGGATTGGCTGGTGGTCGCGATCTCCTTCATTGCTATCGCAGCGTTCACTGGCACGTGGCATGAGTTCTTCTGGGACCGCTACGTGTCGCCGATCCACAACATCCCGGAGTGGAACCTCCGCAAGGTGCTCCTCATCCACACACCAAACCTCATCGTGTCGCTGACGTTCCTCACGCTCTACGAATCGGGTCTCCTCTTTGTTGCCGCCCAAGTCATCGCACTCGTCGGCTCCACTCTGTTCATGCGCTTTCCATCGCCTTTCGATCCGGACACCAACATCGACGGATCGCCGCTCGCGGCAACGGCCTCGTAGCGCCTTAGTGGGCCGCTGCGCATTGCTTCCGCACATGGCACACTGCTCGCGTGGCCCACGAACACACACAGCCTGCCGACTATCGCTTCTGCCCACACTGCGGCACGACGATGGTGCCGACAAGCATCGATGACACCATCCGCCCGAAGTGCCCCGAATGCGGGTTCGTTCAGTATCGGGATCCAGCGGTCGCAGCAGCCGTTGTGATTCTCGACGGCAACCGTGTACTGATGGTGCGGCGCGGACCGGGCGTCGCACGAACGGGCTACTGGTCTCTTCCCGCTGGCTTTGTCAACGAAGACGAGGACGTCCGCGCGGCAGCTGCACGCGAGCTCAAAGAGGAGACCGGCCTTGACGCCCGGATTGAAGAAGTTCTTCACGTGGGATCCAATCTCGAGGACCCCACAAAGCCGACCGTCGCCATCTGGTTTGCGGGCGAGATCACGGGCGGGAACCTCCAGCCAAATGACGATGCAGAGGAGGTCGGATGGTTCTCGCTCGACTCCCTCCCGCAACTTGCGTTCCCCGGCGACAGCGAAGTTCTCGCCAACCTCGGTGGCGGTTCATGATGCACCTAGCCTTGCGGCAGACCCAGTTCACCCACACCCAACGACTGTGAGGTTCTCCTATGTATGACGTTGCCCTCAGCGTTCTTGCGTGTATCCGAGCTGACACGGATGTTCATGTGGCGTGGCTCGTGGGGTCCGACACCGAAGCCGTGGCACTCACTCCGGGCGGCGGGCGCATCGGCTCGCTCCTCAACGGGGCAATCAACGACGCCATCACACAATCCGTTGCCGCTGTCGGAGACTCCGGCGGTGTGGTCGACATTCATGTCGGCCCGGCAGAGGCAATCATCGGAGGGCTGACCGAGGGAGCCGATCTCCGCATCGGCATCATCCCAGGGAGCGCTGTTCCCGAATCCGTGTGGACTTCTCTGGCCGACAGGGAACCCGTTGAGTTCGCATTTCACGTTACGGACAGCGCAATTGACGGATTCGAAACGCACCCGGACACCTCCTCCATTGACGATGAAGAGTGGCTTGTGTGCACCTTTGTCCCAACACCAAGAGCTTTGATCGTCGGAGGTGGCCCAATTGCAGCGGCACTGGCCGATGGGTTCGCACTCGTCGGTTGGGAACCGATCGCGGCCGCCGGACCGGGTGAAGCCGGAGGCATCGCACCGACCCTTGCACCGTTGGACGCCGTTGTGGTGATGGGACACGATGTTGAGATGTCAGGACGATCACTTCAGGCAGCCGTCAGTTCCCGCGCCGGCTACATCGGGTCTGTCGGTTCCCAGGACATGCAAGAGCTGCGCCGAGAGTGGCTCGCCTACCGAGGCGCGTCGTGGGATACACGGATCCACGGACCTGCCGGGCTCCCAATCGGGGCCTCGAATCCGGGCGAAATCGCACTGTCAATCGTCGCCGAAGCGG
>JBPCTY010000021.1:0-4986 GCA_051011415.1 Acidimicrobiia bacterium | reverse complement strand
TCGGGTGCTCCCGAGACGCCATGAACCGCTTCGGCCTCGTACGTGTTGAGGGCGGCGATGGCGGCCTCTGCGACCTCGACCGCTCCCAGGTATCCGGCGGAGGCGATTGTCGTCGTTGAAGTTGCGGTCGTTGGAGTTGCGGTCGTTGGAGTTGCGGGCGCGGTGATCGGCGCTGCCGGCGCGGCATCGTCTGCCTGCCCTGCGAGCAGGAAGGCCGCAGCTGCGGCGATCACCACGACGCTGAAGACCCCCGCTGCGACGAGCCACCCGCTCCCTTGCTTTCGTGGGTCGGGCTGCTGCTGGTCGGTGGGTATATGTTGGTCGGTCGTCATGGTCGTTCCCCTTCTCATCACGATGGATTGGAAGAGGGTGTCGGTCGCATCGGCGGTGACCGGCGACGCGTCTAGTTCCTGGATTGGGTCGCTTTGGCGCACCAGGGTCCTCAGGTCACTGTTCATGCTTCTCCCCCTTCCTTGATTGCCTGGGGAACGTTGAAGAAGACGTCGTCGGAAATCCGATGGCGCAGGAGCCGTTCTAATTTCTTGTACGCACGGCTCATGCGTTGATCGATCGCGGACCGCTTGACTCCGTGGAGCTCTGCGATCTCCTCCCGATTGAGGCCGTCCCACTCACTGAGGATGACGACCTCTCGGTATTTGTCCGGCAACTTCTCGATCGCTGCCATGACTTCGTCGTACTCGGAGTTCCGCACCGTGATCGCCTCCGGACCGGTCATCGGTTCGAGACGCTGGTTCGTGATGCGATGCAGCAGGGTCGTGCGGCGTGCTACAGACCTTCGCTTGTTCGCAACGACCCGACGTGCAACACCGAACAACCAGAGACGGGCTTCGTCACCGAGGGGACAGGCGTCGAGACGACGCCAGGCAGTGACGAAGACATCGGCAGCGGCATCATTGCCGTCATCGACGCCCAAACGCCTCACGCAGTATCCAACGACGGCATCACCGTTGTCGAGATACAGCGCCTTGAAGCGCTCTTCCGCATTCACGATGGAGAACCTCCCAGCTCTTCACACCGTACATGTTCCGAGCCCGGCAAATCTGACACCGAATTATTCCTGTCAGAAATCGAACACGTCGCGCCATGTATCGACGTCCGCACCAGCGGACAGGGGAACAGAGAGCGGGGGCGCGTCAGGGGACGACATCGCTCCCGCACTCGCGTAGATGGGCCTCCGAATAGCACGCATATGTGCCAATATGCGTGCCCTTGGGCTGGCCCATAACGCGAATGTGGGACCCGCAGGGCCCCACGTCGCTTCGATCTGGTTTGCGATCTACTTGTTCTTCTTGCCCTTGTTCGGTGGCTTGATGCACTGATCGACGGGTTTCAGGACCCTGACGATGGGCGGCTCACCGTCGTAGAAGCCGCGCACATCGAGAATGATCCTCTGACCGGACTTGTACTTCGACCCATTCTCAGGGTGCTCAAACAGAGTCGTGGTGGCGTCTGAGTACATGGTGTCGTTATCGACTCGACTCTGATGGCCCCCAACCATGACGTAGCCGTCCGATGTGTACCCCAGGCCTTTTAGGTTCTAACCAACGCGCCTCTATCCGGCACTACGCGCACGCATATGTGCCGCTATGCGTGGGGTTGCTATCTGCGCGAGTCCAGCCTCTGATTGCTCAAGTCGTCACCGTTCCATGGGCAACTTGTACTCCTCACACGAACACTTCGGAACGCTGCACTTGTAACTGGGCCGATGTTCACGACGTGGATGCCCACAGTCAACGCATCGTTGGCGCCCACCATCAACAATCGAGTTCGGTTTCACGGATACACCTTCCGGGTAGATGTGGCGCACGCCTCTGAAGACTCAAAGGCGTGCTTGGTGGCGGAACGTCGTGTCGAGAGATTGAAGAGAGCTCTACGCCTTCTTCGCCTTCTTTGCTGCGCGTTTTTCTTTCAGCGACTTCTCGGCGACCTTCTTCGAGTGTCTGCCGCCCTTGTCCTTGTTCGCCATGCGCCAACCCCTTCACGGCAACCACACTGGCTGCTTCTGACCAGTGTGTCACACGACCCCAAGCTCCTTGACACCGAGCCGTGGATTGCGACACTCATATGTGCCGTTATGAGTGGCCTGGAGGTGCAATTGAATCGTCGGTCGTCGGGCAACAAGCATGTCATCTATGACTTAAGGGAGTCCATGAGCAGTGAGACTTGCTCGAGGACCCGGCGGCCTGCTGTCGTTGTGGGTCTGATCGGGTCGAAGTGGTCGGCTCCTTCGATTCTCACGAACTCTGAGTCGTAGCCAGCGGAGACCAACGCGTCGTGAAACGCTTGTGTCAGGGCTATCGGCACGGTCTGGTCCGCGGTGCCGTGGACGAATCGAGCGATCAGGTTGGGGTTGCCTCCAACGTGGCTGTAATTGTCCATCAATGCGAGCAGGTCTGGGTCGTGGCTGAAGAACCTGTATGCGTTTCCTTTCTCCGTCGCTGCGGCCGGATCGCCAGCCATCCCGAGGTAGGCCCACACGTGAGTCCGCGAAGCCGCGTCGCAGCCAGGGAATGACCCTGGGGAAAGCGCAGTCAGCATTCCGATGTGCCCACCACCCGAGTGCCCGATCACGACAACCCGTTCTGGGTCGGCCCCCCACGCAGATGCGTTTTCGTTCGCATAGGCGACTGCGCATACGCCGTCGGCAGCGGCTTCCTCAGCGCCAGCCGCGTCGAACGCCCAAGTGGCATTCAGCACTGGGACTCCCATCGCGGCGACCGCGTCCGCTATCGCCGCGACGGACCTCCGATCGGAGCCTGCGCCATGGAGGAGCACTACCACCATGGAACTGGCGTCGGGTTCAGAAGGGATCTGAAGCGTGGCTCTCTGTGGCATTCCTGTCGGACGCGTCCGGATAACCACGTCTTGCACAGCACCGAGCGTGGTCGTTGTAGATGGTGGCGACGTCGACGTCGATAGCTGCGCAGTCGTCGTCGGAGCAGTTGATGGTCCAGCATTGCGAGCTTGATCCATATCGCATGAGGTGGCTGTGAGGACAACAAACATCGTTGCTGCTATGAGCAGATTCCTTGCCATGACCCTGACTCCCTTTCGCGGTCTCATACTGTGGGTGCCCGGGTTGGCGAGAACCTGACACCTCCGGAGTCGCGCTGCCGTTCTCTTGCGGCCAACGTGCTACGAGCCACCAGCGACGAAGTCTTCGATGAGGTCCCACATGATCTCGCCGTTCTCCTTTGACCAGACCGGGTCTCCGTTGGGCTGAACCAGCTCCATTGGTCGCAGGACGGCATCTCGAAACTCGAAGAACCGGCTCTGACTGAAGGCAACATCGAACTCTTGCGACTTCTCTCGGTCCCACGACACCTCTTGGATACCGCTGTCCCACACCTTGAAAGTGATGTCGAACGCAGGAACCTCAAGTTCGAGCTCCGACAGAATGCCTGGTGTCTGGCTCGCGTGACACACAACCTCGGTGAAGGGTCCGAGCGGTCGCTCCACGCACCCGTCCGTCTGCGTGTCGATGCCCATTGCCACGTAGAAGTCGAGGTAGTTTCTCACCTGCACCGGATCGCTCAGTCGTCCGATCGGAACGAACCAGATCGTGCTAACCGGGTCACCCAAGTAGCCCTCTGCCCCGCCTGCATCTCCGGCGTTGAGGCGAGACACAAAGGCGACGGCTTGCTCCGTGGCCGTCAGTTCAGCTGTGCCGATCCCTGTCGACGAGTCGGACGTGCTGACGTCCCGCACCACGATCCCGGCCAGTCCCACGACTATCACAACTGCAGCGGCAATCGTTGCGAGACGCCACCCCCGTGGGCGGACCGCTCCGACTCTGTGTTGGCGACTCGAAGGTTGGCGGCGTTCGCTCTTCGCCTCGTCTGCAGGTGATCCAACCGCATGCAGGGGGTGCATTGCACTCTCGAGTGTTTCTGGCAGTGAGTCGACATCTGGATACGGATTTGCCTCGACAAACAAGGCGTAGATCTGTTCATGATTGCTCACGAGGCCTCTCCTTCTTCGGCGACCGAGGGTTGCTTCGGTGCAACTCCTTCGTAGAGAACGGCAAGACGCTTCTTAGCGCGATGGAGGCGCTGGTCCACTGCAGCGACAGAGATGTTCAACACTTCCGAGATCTGTGCGTGCGGGAGACCTTCCCACGCCGCAAGCCGAAGAACTTCTTGGTCGTTCGGGCTGAGCCGCGATACCGCCTCAAGAACACGGGCATACTCAGCGCGCTGCACAACGAGTAATGCGGTATCTGGTGAAACGCGATCCGGCTGGGAACCGATGCGGTTCACAAGCTTTCGCAATCGCCGAGCGCTACGCCACTGACGAGACAAGGCCTTCCTTGCCACTCCATACAACCACGCACGCTCAACCTCACCCGTAGGGACATCGTCAATACGCCGCCATGCAACGCTGAAGACCTCAGCTGCTGCGTCATAGGCATCCGGCGCCGCCGTTCGACGCAGACAGAACCCCAAAACCGCGCGATGGTGGCGCTCATAGAGTTCGTTGAAGCGCTCTTGCTGGGCCAACACTCCTCCGAGTCCGCAAGCCGTACACAACATATGTGCCCAGACCGCCGAAAACCTGACAGGCCGTGCCCCGTCCAAGACAGAAGCCTGGATTGCTTCAACGGTTTCGTCGGGGACAGTTCCTGGGACACCTTGGTCATGGCTGGCCGGCTCAGCTGCGAACGAGCGCACGCATAGCCGGCATTATGTGCAGTCCTTGCTGCGGCGCAGGTGATTGAGGCTTTGAATAGCACGCATAAGTGCCGATATGCGTGCTATTCGTCTAGATCGATACCTCGGGCCTTCAGCATCTTCTTCACGTCCAAGGTGATGCCGTCTTCGGGCCACTTGTCGGTGACCTCACGGTCAACATCGGGCGGGTAATACTCGTGTGGGTCGATCTCCATGTCCCTGAGGAACTGCTCCTGCTGCATCTCCCGGGGACGGGTCGGGTCAGGCATCTTGATCGTATCCGGGATCTCTCCAG